>NZ_QTKI01000122.1:0-11874 GCF_010820945.1 Rhodopseudomonas sp. BR0C11 | reverse complement strand
CCATCACCCACGGCATCATCGCCGAAGCCGATCAGCCCAACACGCCGATGTCGATCGGCCGCGCTGCGCCCGAATACGCAATCCGCATCGTCGGCGATGACGGCGCCCCGACACGCGTCGGCGACACCGGCAATCTGCTGATCAAGGGCGTGCCGGGCCTGTCGCTGTTCAAGGAGTATCTGCACAACGAGACGGCGACGCGCGACAGCTTCGATGAGTTCGGTTACTTCATCACCGGCGACCGCGTGACTCGACTTGAGCACGGCGCAATTCGGTTCGGCGACCGTGCCAAGGACATGCTGAAGGTCGGCGGCGAGAATGTCGCGGCGTCCGAAATCGAGCAGGTGGTGATCACCGTGCCGGGCGTGCGCGAAGCCGCGGTGGTGGCCAAGAAACACCCGATGCTGGACGAAGTGCCGGTGGTATTCGTAATCCCGCAAGGCGGCGTCGCCGCGGCTCCGCCGGATTTTGCAGATCGCATCACCGCCGCCTGCGCGGCCGCGCTTGCCGACTTCAAGCGGCCGCGTGAAGTGCGGCTGGTCGACGACATGCCGCGCTCGACGCTGGAGAAGGTGGCGAAAGCCGAACTCCGCAAGATGCTGGCGGAGTAATCATCCCCGCGCGTCATTCCGGGGCGTGCCGCGAGGCGCGAACCCGGAATCTCGAGGTTCAGGACGAAGCAATTCGGGCCCGCTTCGCGCGTCCCGGAGATGACAGGGCCCGATCAGCCGCCCATCGCCACCGGGCGGAATGCCTGCAGCAGGCGCTGGTCGATCTTGCCGCCCATATTCTCCATCGTGATGAAGGCCTGCAGCGGCGACATCGGCTTGTGGTTCTTGCGCGGCGCGACCAGCGACGCGAAGATATCGACGATCGTGGTGATACGAACGATGTCGGCGATCTGATCGCCGTGCAGCCCATCCGGATAGCCCGAGCCGTCGAGCAGTTCGTGATGGTGCAGCACGACGTCGAGCGTCTCGCGCGGGAAGCTGCCTTCGGCGACCAGCGCCTCGTAGCCGAGCCGCGGATGCTCGCGATATTTGCGCAGCGCCTCGCCCTTCAGATTGTCGAGATTGTCGAGCGCCGAAACGTCAACATAGGCCTTGCCGACGTCGTACAGCAGCGCCGCGCGGGTCAGCCGGCGCTGATCCTCTTCGCGCATGCCGAGGTATTGCGCGAACGCCACCGCGAAGCCGGTCGCGAACAGGCACAGCCGATAGCTCTCGTCGTGATGACGGCCGACGGTGGCAAGCCATTCCCGGAGCGACGAGCGCTTGATCGCCTTGAGGATCGGGCCTTCCGCCTGCATCACGTCCTGGAACGTCAGCGGCTTGCCGTGCAGCCGCTCGAAGATCTTCACCAGCACCTTGTGGGCGGCGGTGACGCCGTCGCTCAGCGCTTCGGCGCGGGCGGTCGCGGTATCTTCGGAAGGATCAGGAAATGCCGACCGGACCCGCTGCAACAGATCGCGCGGATCGAACGGACGGGCGATGGTGTCGGTGGCGCCAAGCGCCCACGCCTGCATCGAACCGTGATGCAGCTCGTCGGCGAGCACGAACAGCCGCGGCATCGGCTGATAGGCCCCGCCGAGCAGCTTGCGCCGAACCAGTTGCACGCTGTCGGCCGAGCGCAGATTGATATCGACCACGATGCCCGACAGATCGCGCGCCGGCGCGTCCGGCAGGTGCGCCGTCGGCACGGTCTCGACCTCCGCCACGCTCGCCAGAATGCCCGCGATGTCGACGCTGCCGTCACGGCGATCGGACGCCAGCAACAAACGCCGGCGCGGCGCAGGGTTGGAGGCGGGCTGTCGGGCTAATGCATTCATGAAGGTCACCGGGATTGCTACCGTTGGCAGGTAATGTCCTTACACTAACGAGAAACTGGTTCCCTGAGATTAATGGGCGTTGTTAACGAGCCGTGACCTTCGCGATTCACATTTGATACAATGTCAAAACCGTGATTATGCGAGGTCTCGCTCTGACCAGCCGCAGCGTTATGATTGCTGTGACAGAGTGCCGTGATGAATGGGGCGGAACAGGGACAGATGACTGCGACAAATCTAGCGATCGCACCTCGGCTCTGTGGGGCTGCAACTCTGGCGGGCGCGCTGCTGCTATCGGCCGCGCCGTCGTTCTCGCAACAGCCCGCGGTGACCGTCCCGCCGCCATTCGTTGCGACGCTGTCCAACACAACGCCGCTGGTGTTCGGCATGGATGCCGACCAGGCGGCCACAGCGCTCGGGATGCCGCTCAACTACGTCAGCGGCAAGCCCGGCGACGAAATCTTTCTGGTGATCCGCACCCAGGGCGGCAGCGGCTTCTTCGACCGCCGCGACCGGCTGTATCTGCAATTCCGTCACGGCCGGCTGGCAGGATGGAAGGGCGACTGGGGCCGCAACTGGATGTGGCGCTAACCGCCGCCAGCTTCGTCGCACCGACCTCATCATCAACAAGCGCAAAGGATCACCCGTGGGGCACGACATCACGCTGAAGGCTGCTGACGGTTTCGAACTCGGCGGTTATCGGGCCGATCCCGCCGGCACGCCGAAAGCCGCGATCGTGGTGATCCAGGAGATCTTCGGCGTCAATCATCACATCCGCAACGTCTGCGACCGCCTCGCCGCGGAAGGCTACGTCGCTCTCGCGCCGTCGATCTTCGATCGCAGCGAGCGCAATTTCCAGAGCGGCTATTCGCCGGACGAGATCGCGGTGGCGCGCAAGTTCGTCGGCAATCCGGACTGGCCGGCGATGCTGCGCGACACTCAGGCGGCGATCGACGCCGTTAACAGTGTCGGACCGGTCGGCATCATCGGCTTTTGCCTCGGCGGCAGCGTCGCCTATGCGGCGGCCACCAAGCTGCACGGGCTGAAGGCCGCGGTCGGCTACTACGGCGGCGCTATCGTGCGTTTCGCCGACGACAAGCCATTGGTGCCGACGCAATTGCATTTCGGCGAAGAGGATTCCGGGATTCCGCTCAGCGACGTCGACGCGATCCGGACCAAGCGGCCGGAAGTCGAGATCCTGGTCTATCCGGGCGCGCAGCACGGCTTCGGTTGCGACGAACGCGCCAGCTACGACAAGCCGAGCTCAGACCTGGCGTGGCAACGCAGCCTGGCGTTCTTCGCCGCGCACCTGAAGTAAGGCAGGATCGGACAGCGCACTCGCCGGCTCAGAACCAGCGTTCGCCGACATAGACGGTGTCACCGGGGCTCAGCGGCGTGCCGAGCGGCACCACCTCGCGCACCATGCCGCCGCCTTCCGGATGCGTCACCGTGACCCGGTCGCGCTGGGCGCGCGGGGTGAAGCCGCCGGCAATCGCAACCGCGCTCTCGACGCTCATATGCGGTACGTATGGGTATTGGCCGGGCGCGGTGACCTCGCCGAGGATGAAGAACGGCCGATACGATTCCACTTCGACCGCGACCGACGGCTCGCGAATGAAGCCGCGGCGTAGCCGCGCGGTGATTTCGGCCGCGAGACCGGCGGGCGTGCGACCGCGTGCCGGCACCGCGCCGATCAGCGGCATGGTGATCGAGCCGGCGGCATCGATCGCGTAGGTGTTGGTGAGCCCTTCCTGGCCATACACGACGACGCGCAGCCTATCGCCGGCGTCGAGCCGGTACGCCGGCTCCGCCCCGCTCGGCGCCGCATAGGCAGCCGCCATCGGCGGAACGCCGCCGCCATAGGCCATGGTGTCGAGGGTGTTTATCGCGACCGGCCCAGGCCGCCGCATGCAGCCGCCCAGCGCGAGCGCGGTCGCCACGATGATCATCGATACTTGAAACGCGCCTACGACACGCACTGGAGCTATCCCTTGCCACGAGACAGCTTCGTTTATGCCCCGTTAGGGTTAACAAACGGTTTGGGTTTGGCTTGCGCCCCCGTACTCGCGCGAGGCCCGTCCGCCGCCGAGGCGGCGGACGAACGCGATCGTCAGGCGGTGACGCCGACTCCGACCGGGCAAGACACACCGGTGCCGCCGAGCCCGCAATAGCCGCCGGGATTCTTGGCGAGATACTGCTGGTGGTAGTCCTCGGCATAATAGAAGGGGCCGGACGGCGCGATCTCGGTGGTGATCGGCCCATAGCCCTTGGCCTTCAGCGCCGCGCCATAGGTCGTGCGTGAGGCTTCCGCCGCCTGCTTCTGGTCGTCGCCGAACGTGTAGATCGCCGAGCGATACTGCGAGCCGACGTCGTTGCCCTGCCGCATCCCCTGGGTCGGGTCGTGGCTTTCCCAGAAGGTCTTGAGCAGCGCCTCGTAGGAGATCTTGGCCGGATCGAACACCACCAGCACCACTTCAGTGTGACCGGTGCGGCCCGAGCAGACTTCCTCGTAGGTCGGATTGGGCGTGAAGCCACCGGCATAGCCCACCGCGGTGCTGTAAACGCCGTCGCCGAGCTGCCAGAACTTGCGCTCGGCGCCCCAGAAGCAGCCGAGCCCGAACACCGCCTGCTGCAGGCCTTCCGGGAACGGCGGCTGCAGCCGGTTGCCGTTCACGAAATGCGTCCGTGCCGTCGGGATCGGCGTCGGCCGGCCCGGCAACGCCTCGTCGGCACTCGGCATCGCGGTCGATTTGCGCATGAAGAACATCGAAGACCCTCCCGGCGCGGCCGATGGCGGCGGGTGCCGCGCGTCCGCGCCCGCATGATGGCGACAGCCGAGCCTCAGCGTGGCGCTGATGCAATCGGCTCTCAACTCAATTTCAGGATATAGGTGTCTTCGCAGCGGCGGCGAGATTGTTACGCCGCGCTCCGCCCGTCAGTCGCGGGCGTAGCCGATCAGCGGCTTGCGCGGGCGGAACAGTAGCATCAGCGCCAGCCCGATCACGCCCAGCACCGCGAAGGTCGGCTGCGTCAGCACGAACTTGGCCACGTGGGTCCAAAGCCACGGCGCGGTCTGCTCGACCCAGTCGCGAAACGACTGCTGGCTGGCCTGGTGGATGTCGTTCCAGAAGTCGCCGAGCTTGGTCCACTGCACCGAATTGTCGGCGACCGACCGCGCGCCGTCATAGACCAGGAAGATGAACCCCCCGGTCAGGAACAGCAGGCCGATCAGCCGAAAGAAGCCGCGGATCATCTCAACCACCCCGATCAGAAATTCGCCTGTGCCCCAGGCCGGGCTTACCGGGCGGAACGGCAGAATTCAACCTCGCCAGCAACTTGGAGCACATCTGGAGTGCCTCAGGCCCTGGGCCGGAACCGCCCCGCGCCCTAGAACCGCGCGTCCCCGTTGACGCTGGAAGGCACTGCCAGTATAACGCGGCCGATGGCGGTAGGGGCGATCCTGCCGCCGCTGTTCTTTGGGCGGCGCCGTGAATTGCGGCCGTGTCGGCTCCGGGAGCATCTTCAGCAACATCCGGAACACACGGCGCGTCGCGATTGCGGCTCCGCCAATCAGCCCCGGCCGCTCGAGCAGAGGCCGCTGCAGGATTTGAGAGATCATGGCTAATACGTCTTCCGCCAAGAAAGCGACCCGCAAGATCGCCCGGCGCACCGCGGTGAACAAGTCGCGTCGGACTCAGATGCGTGGGTCGGTCCGGACCGTCGAAGAGGCGATCGCGAGCGGCGACCGCGAAGCGGCGCTGAAGGCGATGGCTCGCGCCGAGCCCGAGCTGATGCGCGCTGCGCAGCGCAACATCATCCACCGGAACGCCGCGAGCCGGAAGGTGTCGCGCCTGACCCACAGCATCGCCAAGCTGGCGAAGTAATTCTCACCATCATCTTGGATGGTTTCGATGCCCGGCTCTGCCGGGCATTTTCTTTTTCGGCGACAGCTTGCGCCAGCATAGTCATACTCGCCGCGCCCGGTCGTGTAGTTGCTCGCTCGATTACGGTACGCGCTCGCTCATAATTTGAATCGAATGACGCGCGTCTTCGCCGTCACCTGCCTCGTTCCGGAACAACACACCATCAAGCGTCAACCCTGCTTGACGCGCGGCTCAAGAAAACGCTGCGGCACAGCAGGAACTCCGATTTTTGTCGGACTCGCTTGACTTTCGACGCGCGCTTCCTCGTGCAACTACGCGGTCGTTTGTGACAAGGGTTACCCTGTCCGAGCGCTCACAAAAATCCGCGGCGAGCGAACCACTTATCGGCAAAGCGCGGACGACCATTTGGAAAACGCCCCCGCCCGAGCGTCAAAGGTAAAGGATTCATGAAATTCTTTTAGGCACGCGGCCAAAATGTCACGCTCGCAGCGCACATCGAATCTATGCACAGATTCAAAATCTTGCCGATCCCGAAGTGATTAGTTGCCTGTTCTGCTACCGGTCGAGGCGAAATCTTCACCCTCCCCTCGGAATCATATCCATTGCAGCGGAGGGGCCGTCGTGGTTTTCATAGTCCACCCGCGACGCCCACGGCTCTTCAGATCAGCGCGGTTTGAGAACCAAGGGCGGACATGCAAATCGGCGGCGGTGTGCATGTTGGTGGCTTTTCCAAATGACGGTCGACCTGCAACTCATAGCAATATGGGGCCGGCGAAGCCGTGTCTGAATTCAAGCGGAAGCCTTCGTTCGAAGGTTTCTAACGAACGACGGCACCGGCGATCCATCGGAATGCAGACGCAGTCTTGGTGAGAGCATCGACGCGGTTTTGTTTTGGCGACGTCTGGCCGCGCGCAAGCGCGGCGAGAGGGGGAGGTTTCATGAGCACCGAAGTCGACGTATCATTCGAACCTGCCGATCATCCGGTTGAATTTTCCGCCTTCGCGGGCCATGCGTTTTTCAATAGTCATTGCCGTGCTCACACTCCGGTTTATCCGTCGAGTCCTCCGCTGAGCTGACCTTTTTCCATCTCTCTTCGGCCCTGATCTGACGCCGGCTGCTTCAGCCGAAGCGGCGGAGCCATGTCCGAACTCAACTCGCTGGTCGCGGCGATGGCGTGAGCCGTCATGGCTCGCCGCTGCGATGGCCCGTAACTCTGGAATTGAAAAGCTGCTGAAATGTCGAACATGGAACAGGATCGCTGGTCACGCGTGAAGGGCCGTTTGCGCTCGAGCGTCGGCGAGGACGTTTATTCGAGCTGGTTCGCGCGGATGGACCTCGAAAGCGTCCAGGACGAGAGCGTGCACCTGTCGGTGCCGACCCGGTTCCTGAAGAGCTGGATTCAGACGCACTACTCCGACAAGGTGCTGTCGTGCTGGCAGGCCGAACTGCCGGAGGTCAATCGCGTCGATCTCACCGTACGTTCGCCGGTGCGCTGTGCAGCGCCCGCCAAGGAAGCGCCGGCGCCGGTGGAGAGCCGCCGCGATGAGCAGCGCCCGTCGGCTGAACGCAGCAACGGCGCGACGCCGGTCTCGGCCAATCACGATGCGCTCGGCGGCTCGCCGCTCGATCCGCGCCTGACCTTTGCGAGCTTCGTGGTCGGCCGCTCCAATACGCTGGCGCACGCCGCCGCCAAGCAGGTGGCCGAAGGCCGCCGCGGCGACCCGGTGATGTTCAATCCGCTCTACATTCACTCCGGCGTCGGTCTCGGCAAAACCCATCTGCTGCAGGCCGTGACCTGGGCCGGCAATGCCGGCACCGAACGCAAGGTGCTGTATCTCACCGCCGAGAAGTTCATGTACGGCTTCGTCGCGGCACTGAAGACGCAGACCTCGCTCGCCTTCAAGGAAGCGCTGCGCGGCATCGACGTGCTGGTGATCGACGATCTTCAGTTCCTGCAGGGCAAGACCACTCAGGCCGAGTTCTGCCACACGCTGAACGCGCTGATCGACGCCGGCCGCCAGGTGGTGGTGGCCGCCGACCGGCCGCCGGCCGATCTGGAAAGCCTCGACGAGCGCGTGCGCTCACGGCTCGCCGGTGGCCTCGTGGTCGAAATGGCGCCGCTGGGCGAAGATCTGCGCCTCGGCATCCTGCGCTCGCGCGTGGTCGCGGCCCGCACCCATCACGTCAGCTTCGACGTGCCGCAGCCGGTGCTCGAGTATCTCGCGCGCACCATCACGCATAACGGCCGCGATCTCGAAGGCGCGATCAATCGCCTGCTCGCGCACTCCAAACTGAACAATCAGCCGGTGACGCTGGAGATGGCCGAGCACGAAGTGCGCGACCTGATCCGCCCGTCCGAGCCGAAGCGCATCAAGATCGAAGACATTCAGCGCATCGTGGCGCGGCAGTACAATGTCAGCCGCTCCGATCTGTTGTCGTCGCGCCGGACCGCCAATGTGGTGCGGCCGCGTCAGGTCGCGATGTATCTGGCCAAGACGCTGACGCTGCGCTCGCTGCCGGAGATCGGCCGCCGCTTTGGCGGGCGCGACCACACCACGGTGCTGCATGCCGTGCGCAAGATCGAAGGGCTGGTGTCGAAGGACACCACGCTGTCGGACGAGGTCGAATCCCTGAAGCGCCAGCTTCAGGAGTAAGGCGCTCGCGCTCGCTGCAGCCGGCCTTCATTCTCGGGCCGAATCTCGGGGAAATTTGCGCCGGCGGCGGTCGCGTGCTCTTGCGTCGATCGCTCAACCACGCCACCCTGCGGACCCCCCGCGGGGTCCGGGCGACCTCAGCGGGTGCCAATGGCCTTGGCGCCGCAACGGCTGCCGGGCACCTCCATCATATCCGGCAGCTTCATCACACGATGTGGGCGCGGAGCAGGCGGGTTTTGCTGTTGAAGTCGGTGAGCCACGTGCATCGCGGGGTCGAGCGCCGCAACACCATCCCGAGCCTCGGCAACGTGCTGGTGCGCGCCGAAAACGCGCAGCTCGCGCTGAAGGCGACCGACCTCGACCTCGAGGTCACCGAGACGCTGCCGGCCGAAACCGCGACCGCGGGTTCGACGACCGTGCCGGCGCACATGTTTTACGACATCGTCCGCAAGCTGCCGGACGGCTCGCAGATCGTGCTCGAGAGCGACGGCGACCGCTCGGTGCTGGCGATCCGCGCCGGCCGCTCGCGGTTCACGCTGCAGACGCTGCCGGAGAGCGACTTCCCGGATCTCGCCGCCGGCGAGATGAGCCACGCCTTCCGGCTGCCGGCCTCCGACGTCAAGCGGCTGATCGATCGCACTCAGTTCGCGATCTCGACCGAAGAGACCCGCTACTATCTCAACGGTATCTATCTGCACACCGCCGGTAGCCCCAAGGCTTCGAGCTTGCGTGCGGTTGCGACCGACGGCCACCGGCTGGCGCAGCTCGACCTGACGCTGCCGAGCGGCGCCGACGGCATGCCGGGCGTGATCGTACCGCGCAAGACCGTGGGCGAAGTGCAGCGGCTGATCGAAGATACCGAAGCCGAGATCGGCATCGAACTGTCGACCGGCAAGATCCGCTTCACGCTCGGCAACGTCGTGCTGACCTCCAAGCTGATCGACGGCACCTTCCCGGACTACGGCCGGGTGATCCCGCAGAACAACGACAAGGAACTGCTGGTCGACAAGAAGGACTTCGAAGCCGCGGTCGACCGCGTCTCGACGATCTCGTCTGAACGCGGCCGCGCCGTGAAGCTAGCGCTGTCCGCCGGCAAGCTGGTGCTGTCGGTGACCAATCCGGATTCCGGCAGCGCGACCGAAGAACTCGAAGTCGAGTACGCATCCGATCCGCTCGATATCGGCTTCAACTCGCGCTATCTGCTCGACATCGCCGCGCAGATCGAAGGCGAAGTCGCCGTTCTGAAGCTCGCCGACCCCGGCTCGCCGACCCTGATCCAGGACCGCGACTCCAAGAATGCGTTGTACGTCCTGATGCCTATGCGGGTGTAATACGAGCCGCTTCCATAGCACCATCGTCATCGCACGGTTGGAGCCGAATTCGTCATTGCCGGGCTTGACCCGGCAATCCATCTTCTTCGCGTGACCCAAGCGTTGCGGCCAGCGAGACGTCGCAGGATCTCGACGATAATTTTGTCCGCTGGCGCGGACGCTGGATTGCCGGGTCGAGCCCGGCAATGACACCCTCATCATGACCGCCGCCCGCATCACACGCCTGACGCTGACGCATTTTCGGAACTATCGCGGGGCGTCGCTGACCACGACGGCCGAGCAGGTGGTGCTCGTCGGGCCGAACGGCGCGGGCAAGACCAACTGTTTGGAGGCGATCTCGTTTCTGTCGCCGGGCCGCGGCTTGCGGCGCGCGACGCTGGAAGACGTCGCCGATCATGAGGGCGACGGCTCGTGGGCGGTGTCGGCCGAGGTCGAAGGTGCGCTCGGGCTGGCGACGCTCGGCACCGGGATCGAGCCGCCGCGCGGCGACACCACCACGACACGGCGCTGCCGCATCGACCGCGAACCGGTCGGCTCCGCGGCGGCGTTCGGCGATCATCTGCGCATGGTGTGGCTGACGCCGTCGATGGACGGGCTGTTCATGGGCGCGGCCTCGGAACGCCGGCGATTCTTCGATCGCCTGGTGCTTGCGATCGACAGCGGCCATTCGGCCCGGGTTTCGGCGCTCGATCGCAGCCTGCGGTCGCGCAACCGGCTTCTCGAAGACATCCGCAACGCCGACTCGCACTGGCTCGACGCCATCGAGCGCGAAACTGCGGAGCTTGCGATCGCGGTGGCAGCCCAGCGCGGCCAGACCGCGCTCAAGCTCGCCGCGATGCTCGACGCCCGCGGCGCCACCTCGGCATTTCCGTCCGCCAAGATCATGCTCGACGGCTGGATGGAGAACGCGCTGACCTCAGAGCCGGCGACCGCGGTGGAAGACCGCTACCGCGCCATCCTGCGCGACAGCCGCGGCCGCGACGCCGCGGCCGGCCGAACGCTCGACGGCCCGCACCTCACCGATCTCGAAGTGATCTACGCGCCCAAGGCGATGCCGGCGCGCGACGCCTCGACCGGCGAGCAGAAGGCCCTGCTGATCGGCCTGGTGCTGGCGCACGCGCAGCTCGTCGCCGAAACCACTTCGATCACGCCGCTGCTGCTGCTCGATGAAGTTGTGGCGCATCTCGACCCCGGCCGCCGCGCAGCGCTGTTCACCGAACTCGGCAAGCTCGGCGCGCAGGTTTGGATGACTGGCGCCGATCCTTTGGCGTTTGCCGAGATCGGTCCGGCAGCAGGCATTTTCGATGTCGAAAACGGGCGAATCAGGCCGCGCGGATGAGGCGCTGAGACGCGCAAAATCGGCAGCTTGGCCGCGGTTTGCAGCGGCCGCCGAATCGGCCTTCGCGAGGCTTGCGAACGCGGCTAAAATCTCTATCTCTTCAACGGGTTGAACGGCGCGACTTTGCGCTGGTGACGACCCACCTTTCATGGCACAAAAGAGCGCTTCGCAACGAATGGCGCACGCCGATTCGATCGCAATCCTGAAGGTCCCTGCATGACTGAACCTGCCCGGCAGCCCTCTGCCGAATCCGTGCATCCCGCGCCGGCCGAATATGGCGCGGAATCGATCCGGGTGCTGAAGGGCCTCGATGCCGTTCGCAAGCGGCCAGGCATGTATATCGGCGACACCGACGACGGCTCCGGCCTGCACCACATGGTGTACGAAGTCGTCGACAACGCGATCGACGAAGCGTTGGCCGGCCATGCCAGCCGCGTCGAGGTGATCCTCAACGCCGACGGCTCGGTGACGGTGCGCGACGATGGCCGCGGCATCCCGGTCGACATTCACAAGGGCGAAGGCGTGTCGGCAGCCGAGGTCATCATGACCCAACTGCACGCCGGCGGAAAATTCGACCAGAACTCCTACAAGGTGTCGGGTGGTCTGCACGGCGTCGGCGTCTCGGTCGTCAACGCGCTGTCGAGCAAGCTGATGCTGCGGGTGTGGCGCAACGACAAGGAGCACTACATCGAATTCGCCCACGGCGACGCGGTGGCACCTTTGAAAGTCGTCGGCGACGCCAATGGCAAGCGCGGCACCGAAGTGACCTTCTACGCCTCGGCCGAGACGTTCACGCACATCGAATATAACTTTGCCACGCTGGAGCACCGGCTGCGCGAAC
>NZ_QTKI01000121.1:0-11886 GCF_010820945.1 Rhodopseudomonas sp. BR0C11 | reverse complement strand
GCGGCTGCGCCGGATCGGGCCGGGGCCGGGCAAGAGCTTCGATCTCGACAAAGCCGCCCCCAACGTACGCAAGGCACTGGCCGCGGCACCGGCCGAGGCGCTGAAGCTGATGAGTTGGAAGATGCCGACCATGGCCCGCGTGGCCAATGGCTGGAGCATGAACATCGACACCATGGGGGTGTACGGCAATTACTACCTGAAGCGCGCGATCGTCGCCCAGTTCGGGCTCGGCGCCAACGTGCCTGAGGACGCGATCTATCCGGTCAACATCGCCGACGAGACCGGCAAGCCGCTCGACGGCACCAGCAACTATGTGCTGCGCTTCCAGAAGGGCGCCACGCCGCCGGTCGACGCGTTCTGGTCGCTGACGCTGTACGATTCCGACGGTTTCCCGGTGCCGAACGCGCTGCAGCGCCAGGCGCTGAGCAGCTGGATGCCGCTGAAACCCAACGCCGACGGCTCGCTCGACCTCTTGATCCAGAACGCCAGCCCCGGCACGGAGCACGAATCGAACTGGCTGCCGGCGCCGAAAGGACCGTTCACGCTGACGATGCGGATGTACGCACCCAAACAAGAAGCCCTGACCGGCCGCTGGGCCCCGCCGCCGGTAACACGCGTGCAGCCGCCCACCGGATTCAGTCAGTAGATCACCGGCACCCGACTGAGCGGCACGCCGACATGGCGTGCCGCTCGCGTCAAAGCAACGATCCAAGACCAGAGCCGCCGCGGCAGGCCATCAGCTCAGGCGCTGCAACTCGCCTTCGACCGCCGCATCGCGGAGGCGGAACTTCTGGATCTTGCCGGACGCCGTCAGCGGAAAACCCGTGCAGGCGTACCAGACCGTCGGCGCCTTGTGCGGCGCGATCTCAGTCTTGCAGAAGGCGCTCAGCTCGGTGGCCGTTACCGGCACATCCGGCACGAGCCGGACCGCGGCGGCGACCACTTCGCCCCATTTATCGTCCGGCGCTCCGAACACCGAGATGTCGGCAACAGCGGGATGGCGCAGCAGGCAGGCTTCGACTTCGGCCGGATAGATGTTCTCGCCGCCACGGATGATCATGTCCTTGAGCCGGCCGGTGATCCGCAGATAACCGTCTTCATCCATCGCGCCGAGATCGCCCGTCCTCAGCCAGCCGTCGGCCGTGATCGTCTCGCTGGTCTCTTTGGGGGCGTTGAAGTAACCGAGCATGGTCTGATAGCCGCGGACCTGGATCTCGCCTTCAACACCGATGCCGACCACGCGGTCACCATTCGGGTCGACGATCCGCACCTCGACGTTCCACAGCGGCCGTCCGACCGTGTGAATGCGCTGCGCGTCCGGATCGTCGATGCTGGTCTGCGAGACGATCGGGCTGAGTTCGGTCTGGCCAAACACGGTGAGCAGCGGCAGCTTCAGCGCGTCGTGAATCCGGCGATGCAGTTCGGGCGGCACCTGGGCGCCGCCGGAGGCGGCAACGCGAAGCGAGGACAGATCGCGCGGCGCCTGCAGCTGGGCATCGATCACCGCGAGCAGCATCGTCGGCACGCCGAACAGCGTGTCGGCGCGGGTGTGCACGATTGCGTCGAGCACGGTGCCCGGCTCGAACAGCAGCGGCAGCACCAGAGTCGAGCGCGAATTGAGGCAGCCTAAGACGCTCATGATCGAGCCGGCCGTATGAAACAGCGGCATCGGGCTCAGCAGCACGCTGTGATCGAGCCCGGCGCGCGCCGCGACGTAGCTGGCGTTGGTGATCAGCCCGCGATGGTGCAGCAGCGCACCTTTGGGACGGCCGGTGGTGCCCGAGGTGTACTGGATCTGTGCCGGCTGACCGGGGTCGATCCGCGGCAGAGCTCCGATATCGGTGCGGCGGACCTCATCGAGCCAGCCGCTGAACGAAATGCAGCGCAGCTCCGCAGAGGCAAAGCTACGCGCAACCGCACCGGTGTCGACACCGCGGAATGCATCGAGATGGAACAGCGCCACCGACTGCGATTGCTGCAGCACGAATTCCAGCTCCGACGCCTTCAGGGCCGGATTGGCCGTCACCAGCACGAGGCCGGACAGCGCCGCGCCATATTGCAGCACGATCCATTCGGGCACGTTCGGCGCCCAGACGCAGATGTGGTCACCGGTCTTGAACTGCGTCAGCAGCCAGCTGGCGCAGCGGCGCGCGTCATCGTTGAGCTGCGCATAGGTCCAGCTGCGGCTGGTGCTCGCTGCGCCGACCGGCGAGTCCATACCATTCGGCACGACTTCGACCAGCGCCAGCCGGTCGCCTTCCTGCGCCGCAACCTCCGCCAGTACCTCGCCGATCGCAACGTCGAGCACCGGTCGCGATTGATCCCCAGCCCAATAGGACTCGCGCAGCGGCGGTGAATTCATCGTTTCCTCCTGAGATTTTGCTGATTACGCCTTGCTGGCGCTTCTGGTCGTTAGGCCGCGTTCCAGGATCGGCCGGATCGCCTCGGTCCAGGAGGCGATCAGTTCGTCTCGGCGCTTCGGCGACAGCCGGACGTTCTCCGAGATCGCCAGCCCGCGCATGAAGTGCTGGGTGAGCGCGACAATTTCGGCGTAGGAGTCCGACTTCGCCCAATCGCCGAACAACTGATAGTGGACGCGGTCGATCTCACGCTTCGCCAGCCGTTCGGCGGCGATCAACGTCTGGCGCAAGGCACTGTCGGTGCGCGCCACCGCCCATAGTTCGAGTTCGGCCAGATACGCCGGCTGCCTCGCCGCAAAGGCGAGCGCGCCCATCGCCACTTTCAGCCGGTCGCCGCGGCTGGGCAGCGCTTCGACGAAGCTGCGTACTGCATGCTCGTTGCGCCGGATCAGCTCGGAAACGCTCGCGGCCAGCAGCACCTCGCGGCTCGGAAAATGATGCAGCAGCGCGCCGCGGCTGACGCCCGCGCGGTGCTGCACCGCCAGCGTCGATGTTCCCGCCACGCCGAGCTCGATCAAGCATTCGACCGCCGCGTCGAGCAAACGGTCGCGGATCGCGGGCGGGCTTTCGGCAGCATCGGACCGGGTCCGGTTCATCTCGTCTCCTGAACAGTCAGGATTGACTGTAGCAGGGAGCGCCGTACAGTCAACGCTGACTGTTCATAGAAACTTACGGAGGAAGCCTTGCCCGAATTCTCGACCTTGACGATCGCGCCGGACCCGAATGCCCCACGAATCGCGCGACTGGTGCTGAATCGCCCCGACCGCTTCAACGCCATCAACGACGATATGCCGCGGGAGATTCGCGCCGCAGTGGAGTGGGCGCAGGCCGAGGACGCAATCCATGTGATCGTCATCGAAGGCGCCGGGAAGGGCTTTTGCGGCGGCTACGATCTGGTCGACTACGCCGAAAGCGACATCGACCACCCCTGCCAGCAGGAGAAGGAGCCGTGGGATCCGCTGGTCGACTACGCGGCGATGAAGCGCAACACCGAGGACTTCATGAGTCTGTGGCGTTGCTCAAAGCCGACCATCGCCAAGATCCACGGCGCGGCGGTCGCCGGCGGCAGCGACATCGCGCTGTGCTGCGACATGATCGTGATGGCCGACGATGCGCGCATCGGCTACATGCCGACCCGCGTCTGGGGATGCCCCACCACCGCGATGTGGACCTTCAAGCTCGGCCCGACGCGCGCCAAGCAGATGATGTTCACCGGCGACGTGATCACCGGCAAGACCGCGGCCGAGTGGGGTCTCGTCAATCTGTCGGTGCCGGCCGACGAATTAGAAGCAGCGACCATCAAGCTCGCCACACGCGTCGCCGGCGTGCCGAAGAGTCACTTGGCGATGCACAAGCTCGTGGTCAACCAGGTCATGTTGAACATGGGGCTGGAGCAAACCCAGATGCTCGCCACGATCTTCGACGGCGTTTCGCGGCACAATCCCGAGGGCCTGTGGTTCCGCCGCTACGCGCAAGACGCCGGCTTCAAAGCCGCGATCGGATGGCGCGACAGCGGCCGCCCGATCCCCGAAGGCGACGACGCGCGGGCGCGGATCAGGGAGATCGATGAGCGCCGGAAGGCGTAGTAGCGCCTTCGCACTCTTGGCCGCTCGTCACGCTCACCCTCATGGTGAGGAGGCGCGAAGCGCCGTCTCGAACCATGTGCCACAAGTCCTGCGTGGCCCATCCTTCGAGACGCCCCGGCTTTGCCGGGGCTCCTCAGGATGAGGATGAGCGCGTAGTTGAGCTCCTGCCCTCAGATCCCCGCCATCATCACGTATTTGATCTCGACATACTCTTCGATGCCGTGATGCGAGCCTTCGCGGCCGAGGCCGGATTCCTTGACGCCGCCGAACGGGGCGACTTCGGTGGTAATCAGGCCGGTGTTGACGCCGACCATGCCGCTCTCCAGCGCTTCTGCAACGCGCCAGACGCGGCCCAAATCGCGGGCGTAGAAATAGCTGGCGAGGCCGAACGGCGAGGCGTTGGCGAGCCGGATCACTTCGGCTTCGTCGTTGAAGCGGAACACCGGCGCCAGCGGACCGAAGGTTTCTTCATGCGCCACCAGCGCGTCGGGACGGACATCGGCCAGCACGGTCGGCTCGAAGAAGGTGCCGCCGAGCGCGTGGCGCTTGCCGCCGGTGATCACTTTGGCGCCGTTCGACAGCGCATCCGCAATGTGCCGCTCGGTCTTCTCGACCGCGGCCTCATTGATCAGCGGGCCTTGCGTCACGCCCTGCTCGGTGCCGTCACCGACCTTCATCGCCTTGACCTTGGCGGCGAGCTTCTCGACGAACGCGTCGTAGACGCCGTCCTGCACGTAGAGCCGGTTGGCGCAGACGCAGGTCTGACCCATGTTGCGATATTTCGACACCATCGCGCCTTCGACCGCGGCGTCGACGTCGGCATCGTCGAATACGATGAACGGCGCGTTACCGCCAAGTTCGAGACCGAGCTTCTTCACCCCGACCGACGCCTGCTTGTAGAGGATCTTGCCGACTTCGGTGGAGCCGGTGAAGCCGACGAACCGGACGGCCGGATGTTCGCACAGCACCTTGCCGATCGCCGGTGCATCGCCGGTGAGGACATTGAACACGCCCTTCGGCACGCCGGCCTTTTCGGCCAGCGCCGCCAGCGCGAAGGCGCTCAACGGCGTTTCCTCGGCCGGCTTCAGCACCACGGTGCATCCCGCCGCCAGCGCCGGCGAAACCTTGCGGGTGATCATCGAGCTCGGGAAATTCCACGGCGTAATCGCGCCGCAGACGCCGATCGGCTGCTTGATGGCGATCAGCCGGGCGTCGGCGCGCTGGGTCGGGATGGTTTCGCCATACACCCGACGCGCCTCTTCGGCGAAGAACTCGACATAGGCAGCGCCGATATCGACTTCGCCGAGCGCCTCGGCGAGCGGCTTGCCCTGTTCGGTGGTCAGGATCAGCGCCAGATCCTCGCGGTTGGCGATGATCAGCTCGAACCATTTGCGCAAGATGTTGGAACGCTGCTTGGCGGTGAGCTTGGCCCACGCCGGAAATGCCTGCGCGGCCGCTTCGACCGCCTGGGTAGCCTCGGCAGCGCCGAGATGCGGCACCTTGGCAATTGTCTGGCCATTGGCCGGATTGGTCACCGCGATCGTCGACGTGCCCGACCAGGCGCCGCCGATGTAGCACTGCTCGCGCAGCAGCGACGGGTCCTTCAGACGATCGCGCAGCGAGGCGGCTTGATCGGCGGTGCGGGCGGCGGCGGTGGGTGACATTGAATGCTCCGGCGTTGCTGGTGGATTGCAGCGGGACCGCGATGGCCCCTGTCGCCGGTCAATATAGGCAGAGATCGCGCGGCGCACAGCGCAGGCCCGGCATCGTCCTCCGCATCACCGCATGATTTCGCGGACGCGAATGGAGGCCGCGTCGCACCACGTTCAGGCGGCGCCGGCGATCCAGGTGCTGCGCAGATTAATCATGCGTTCGGCGGCGGTGCGGGCATGAGCGCGCGAAGTGGTGGCGCAGACGCGATACTCAAGCTCCGGGAACGGCTGTGCGGTGCGGCGGCCGAACCACGATCCAGCGCGTGCCGATTTGACAGGCAGTTGCGCCAGCGCGACCGCAAGATTGTCGACGGCCTCGAAGCCGTACAGGGCGCCGGTCTGCGCGTAACGCACTTCGTAGATCCCGGGACTGACCGGCGCCTCGATATTGCCGCCGCGGCCGGGCTGCGGATAGCGCTTCCAGTCACTCCAGGTCGGGATCATCTCGGTGCTCCGGGCGGGGGCGTCGCAACTTTGGGTTGGACGGCGGCTGAGGCCGCAAGGTTCAACACTGCGGCGACTTTGTGAACGCGACGCCCACCCGTTCGTTCCCGGCGCGAATTCGTCGCCGCTCGCAGATGCGAGACTTTGTCGCCCGACCTCGTTATCGCTTGCCCAGCGGAACCGCTCGGTGAACAATCCGGCCGCTTTAGAAAACTGCCAAGCAAACAAGGGAGGACAACATGCAAAGCAGCAACCCGATCGACCAGAGCTTGCGCCAGATGAGCGAGCGCGGCGACATCCCCGGCGTCGTGGCCATCGCAGGTAATTCGCAGGAGGTGTTGTACCAAGGCGCGTACGGCAAGCGCGATTTGTCGAAGCCGGAGCAGATGACCACCGACAGCGTGTTCTGGATCGCGTCGATGACCAAGGCGATCACCGCCGCTGCGGCGATGCAGCTCGTCGAGCAGGGCAAGTTGTCGCTCGACGAGCCGATCGGCAAGGTGCTGCCCGATCTCGCCCAGCCGCTGGTGCTCGACGGATTCGATGCCGACGGTACGCCGAAGACCCGGCCGGCCAAATCTCCGATCACGCTGCGGCAATTGCTCACCCACACCGCCGGCTTCTGCTACGACATGTGGAACGCCGACATGGTGAAGTACATGGAGCGGCACGGCATCCCCGGCATCATCGGCTGCCAGGAAGCCGCACTGAAGACGCCGCTGGCGTCAGATCCAGGCACGCGCTGGGAGTACGGCATCAACATCGACTTCGCCGGCAAGGCGGTCGAAGCCGCCAGCGGCATGAAGCTCGACGCGTATTTGCGCGATCATCTGTTCGCGCCGCTCGGCATGACCGACATCGGCTTCAAGATCACCGACGAACAGCGGAAGCGGCTGGTCGCGGTGCATGCGCGCGGCGAGGATGGCTCGCTGTCGCCGATCCCGTTCGAGGTCGCGCAGGAGCCGGAATTCCACATGGGTGGCGGCGGCCTTTACGGCACCGCGGCGGACTATCTGAAGTTCACCCAGATGATCCTCAACAAGGGCCGCGGCAACGGCAACCAGGTGCTGAAGCCGGAGACCGTGGCGATGATGGGCCAGAACCACATCGGCGATCTCAACGTCACCAAGCTGAACTCGGCAATCGCCTTCGCCACCAACGACGTCGACCTCTATCCCGGCATGACCAAGAAGTGGGGCCTCAGCTTCCTGATCAACACCGAGAAGACGCCGGAAGGCCGCAGCCCCGGCAGCCTCGCTTGGGCCGGGCTCGCCAATACCTATTACTGGATCGATCCGACCCGCGACGTCTGCGGCGTGATCCTGATGCAGGTCTTGCCGTTCGCGGACGCCAAGTGCCTGGAGGCGTTCGCCGCGTTCGAACGCGGAGTCTATGCCGGCCTCGGCGCCGGACAACAGGCGGCCTAAGAATCGCTCGCGCCGCCGGCGGGGTCGCAATGCCC
The DNA here is from genome assembly GCF_010820945.1 of Rhodopseudomonas sp. BR0C11. Taxonomy (NCBI): domain Bacteria; kingdom Pseudomonadati; phylum Pseudomonadota; class Alphaproteobacteria; order Hyphomicrobiales; family Nitrobacteraceae; genus Rhodopseudomonas; species Rhodopseudomonas sp. BR0C11. The sequence continues at coordinate 4,262 of NZ_QTKI01000121.1, read as the reverse complement.
TGCCGGCGGCGCTATGCTTCGTGAAAGAGGCGACAAGCCCCCACGAAGACGACCCGGTACTCCAAACCGTCCGGGCGCTAAGGCGAGGACCAAGGACGTGACCAGCTCGACCCCCAGCTATGTCTGCGGCGTCTCCGACGCGCCGCTGCTCGGAATCACCATCGGCCAGGCACTCGACCGCGCGGTGGCGCTGTGGCCCGATCGCGAAGCGTTGGTTTCACCCAGCCATGACACCCGCTGGACCTGGAGTGACTTCGCCGAACGCGTGGATGCGCTGGCCGCCGGCTTTGTTGCGCTCGGACTGGAACGCGGCGCCCGCATCGGCATCTGGTCGATGAACCGGCCGGAATGGACGCTGACGCAGTTCGCCGCCGCCAAAGCCGGACTGATCCTGGTCACCATCAATCCGGCCTACCGGTTGAGCGAGCTGGAATTCGCGCTCGCCAAGGTCGGCTGCGCCGCGCTGGTGACCGCCACCGCGTTCAAGACCTCGCACTACATGGAGATGCTCAACACGCTGATCCCGGAGCTGGCGACGTCGCCGCCCGGCGCATTGCAATCAGCCAAGCTGCCGAAGCTGCGCACCGTGATCCAGATCGGCGGACCGAAAGCGCCGGGCACGATTGCGTTCGACGAGGTCGCGGCCATGGGCGGCGCGCGCCACCGCGACCAGATCGCGGCGTTCACAAGCGAGCTGCAGTTCGACGATGCGGTCAACATTCAGTTCACCAGCGGCACCACCGGCTCGCCCAAGGGCGTGACGCTGACGCATCACAATATTCTCAACAACGGTTACTTTGTCGGCCGCGCGATGAAGCTCACCGCTGCAGATCGCATCTGCATTCCGGTGCCGCTGTATCACTGCTTCGGCATGGTGATGGGCAACCTCGCTTCCGTCACCTCCGGCGCCACGATGGTTTATCCCGGCGAAGGCTTCGACCCGCTGGTGACGCTGCAGACCGCATCGCGCGAGAAATGCACCGCGCTGTACGGCGTGCCGACGATGTTCATCGCCGAGCTCGATCATCCGGAATTCGCCAGCTTCGATCTATCGTCACTGCGCACCGGGATCATGGCGGGGGCGCCGTGCCCGGTGGAAGTGATGCGCCGCGTCAACGATGCGATGAACATGCGCGAAGTCACGATCGCCTACGGCATGACCGAGACCAGCCCGGTCAGCTTCCAGAGCGCGGTCGACGATCCGGAAGACCGGCGGGTCTCGACCGTCGGCCGCATTCATCCGCATGTCGAAGTGAAGGTCGTCGATCTCAACGGCAAGGTCGTGCCGCGCGGCCAGCGCGGCGAACTCTGCACCCGCGGCTACAGCGTGATGCTGGGCTATTGGGACGAACCGGAGAAGACCGCCGACGTGCTCGATGCCGCCGGCTGGATGCACACCGGCGACCTCGCCACTATCGACGACGAGGGCTTCTGCAACATCGTCGGCCGCATCAAGGACATGGTGATCCGCGGCGGCGAAAACCTGTATCCGCGCGAGATCGAGGAATTCCTGTATCGCCACCCGAAGATCCAGGACGTCCAGATCTTCGGCGTCGCAGACGACCGCTACGGCGAAGAACTCTGCGCCTGGGTCCGCCCGCGTCCCGGCGAAACGCTGAGCGCCGACGACGTCCGCGCGTTCTGCCAGGGCCAGATCGCCCACAACAAGATCCCGCGCTACATCGAATTCGTCGACGAATTCCCGATGACGGTGACCGGCAAGATCCAGAAGTTCATCATGCGCGAGAAGGTCGAGGCCAAGCTCGGCCTGAAGGCGGCGAAGACGGCGTAAGCTGTCGTTGCAAGTAACAACAAGGGCGTCGTCATTCCGGGATGCGCGCGACAGCGCGCAGACCCGGAATCCCGACATGTTCTGCGAGACGCCGATGCGACAAGCAGGAGATTCCGGGTTCGCGAACTTCGTTCGCGCCCCGGAACGACTTGGGGTAGAGGCTTAGACCGCCAGCCCGTGCTGCTGCGCCAATTCCTTCAGCGACACCTGCGGGCGGGCGCCGATGTGCTGGATCACTTCGGCGGCCGCCAGCGCGCCGAGGCGGCCGGCGTTTTCGTAGCCGAGATTGCGGACCAGGCCGAACAGGAAGCCGGCCGCGAACAGATCGCCAGCGCCAGTGGTATCGACCAGCTGATCGATCGCAGCCGCCGGCACCAAAGTGACGCCATCCTTATCGACCACCGCGCAGCCCTTTTCGCTGCGGGTGACGACGCCGAGCGCGACGTCCTGAGCCAGCAGAGTCAGCGCCGCATCGAAATCCGAGGTCTGGTACAGCGAGTGTAGCTCGGCCTCGTTGGCGAAGATCAGGTCGACGGTCTTGGAGCGCATCAGCTCGAGGAATTCGCCGCGATAGCGGTCGACGCAGAACGCATCCGACAGCGTCAGTGCCACCTTGCGGCCGGCGCCGTGCGCGATCTTCGAGGCCTTCAGGAACGCTTCCTTGGCCTGCGGCGGATCCCACAGATAACCTTCGAGATAGGTGATGGCGGCCGCCGCGAACTTGGTCTCGTCGATATCGGCCGGCGACAGATCCTGCGCGGCGCCGAGATACGTGTTCATGGTGCGCTGGCCGTCCGGCGTCACCAAAATGTAGGAGCAGCCGGTCGCGGGGCCGTCGGTTGCCGGCTTGGTGTCGAAGGTGACGCCCGCGGCGCGGATGTCGTGGGTGTAGAGCTTGCCGATCTGATCGTCCTTGACCTTGCCCAGATAGGCCGTGCGGGCGCCGAACGAAGCTAGCCCTACGATGGTGTTGGCGGCCGAGCCGCCGGACATTTCGATGGCCTGGCCCATGTCGGCATAGATCGCCGCGGCGCGGGCTTCATCGATCAGCGCCATGCCGCCCTTGGCCATGCCGTGCTTGACCAGGAAGTCCTCTTCGGTGCGGACAAGCACGTCGAAGATCGCGTTGCCGATGGCGAGGACATCGTATTGGGCTGAGCTCATCGATTTCGATCCATAGCGGGGAGAAATAAGGAAAATCCCGCGGATTATGCGGGTCGGGCCGGTGCATCGCCGGCCGCGCGAAAGGCGCGCCGACCTATCATGTTCGGGTCGGCAGCCGCAAGCGAGGGCGGTTCCCAAGGTCGTCATGCGCGGGCTCGACCCGCCTGCGGGGCCGAAGCCCTTCGGCGCGGCGAAGGCCGCGCATCCATCGTCTTCGCAAGATGCTCTTTTGAGAAAGGATGGATCGCCGGGTCGAGCCCGGCCATGACGCGGTAGTAAGGAAGCCTACCGGCCAACAGGCCCCCCCTTTACCAAACGGCCACTAAACCGAGCTGCGCCGGGCCGTTGCGCCGGCAATCCGGCTATAAGGCCGGGATGCTTCGCCCGCTGCTCACCGTCTCCGCAGGGACTCTGTCGTCACGTTTGTTGGGATTCGTTCGCGACGCACTGGTCGCGGCGTTGCTCGGCGCCGGCGTGGTGGCGGATGCGTTCCTGCTGGCGTTTCAGCTCGTCAACGTGACGCGGCGGCTATTGACCGAAGGCGCGCTCAACGCCGCGCTGGTGCCGGCCTGGCTGAAAGTGCGCGAACACAACGGTCCCGTAGCGGCGGCCGCGTTCGCCGGGCGGCTGCTCGGCAGCATTGCGCTGGCGACGTTGCTGCTGGCGATCCTGCTCGGCGTGTTCATGCCGCTACTGATCGCCGTGCTGGCCCCCGGCTTCATCGGCCAGCCCGCACTGCTGATGGCAACCCGCGACGCCCGGCTGATGCTGCCGTATCTGGCCTTCGCCGGCCCGGTCGCGGTGATGATGGGGTTGTTCAACGCGCAAGGCAAAGTCGGCCTTACCGCGTTCTCGCCGCTGTTATTCAACATATCGCTGATCGTCGTTACGGCAGTGCTGCTGCTCGGCCACAACGACCCGACCATTGCGGCGCTGATCCTGTCCGGCACCGTCGGGGTTGCCGGGCTGCTGCAGCTTTCGATCCTGGCGGTCAACGGCCGCGGCGAACGGCTGGCGACACCGCTGCGCGCCGGCTTCGACGCGGCGATGCGGACATTCTTCGCCAAGGCGATCCCCGGGATGATCGCCAATTCCGGACCGCAGCTCCTGATCGTCGCCGGCGCCATCATCGCCTCGGCCCAGCCGGCGGCAGTGTCATGGCTGTACTTCGCCAACCGGCTGATCGAGCTGCCGCTCGGCATCGTCGGCGTTGCGATGGGCGCGGTGCTGGTGCCGGAACTGGCGCGAGCGGTTCGGGGCGGCGATCGGACCGCACTGTCGGAAGCCGCCTCGCGCGGCCTGGAAC
>NZ_QTKI01000120.1:0-11953 GCF_010820945.1 Rhodopseudomonas sp. BR0C11 | reverse complement strand
TTGCAGGGCCCAGCACATATTCGATCGTCGCCGCCCAATCGCCGAGATCGTTCGGCAGCGCGGCTGCACAGGAGATGTCGGACTTGCCGCGAGAGGCGTCGCCGATGGCGCGGGTGGCACGGACGTAGGCCGCGAGAAAATCCTCGGTCTCGCGCGAACGGGCGTTGCGGCGTCCAATCCTGACCTTCTGGCCGGGAGCGACCGGCGTCACCGCAAAGCCGGAGCTGCGCGCCAGCCGGACCAGCGGGTTGCTGTCGGGGTTGTGCAGCCAGCGCGCGCCGCGGTCGAACGGCGCTGCGAAGCTGGTGGTATCGGTGACGCAGCGGCCGCCGATCTCCGAGGCGGCCTCGACCACGATCACCTTGCGGCCGGCCGCCACGATCCGCCGCGCCGCCGCGATTCCGGCGGCGCCGGCGCCGACCACCACCACCTCCGCCTCGCGCGGCAGAGCGGCGTTCGCCCGCCCGCCCAACACGGGCAGCAACGCAAGGCCGGCAGTGGCGCCGAGCAGGCCCTCGAGCAGGCTGCGTCGCGAAATCGTCATGGCATGGTTTCCGAAAGCTTGGAGGCGGCCGGGGCGATCGACCGACGCGGCCAATGGCGGCCGGCGCGGCGACTATCCGGTGGGGCGACGGCACGGCGTCCCGCGATTGTGACCAATGTGTTGAACTCCGTCGCGTTTTGCGTCGTCCGCCGACCGTTTCGGCGGTGCCGCACTGCCCGACCGACCCCGTCAACTTGCCGGAATCGCCTCCGGCCGGCAACCGTTCGTGGTGAACGATGCGTAACTGCGCGAGGAACCAGATGAACTAAACTGCAACGGCTTTGCTCGACGATCGTCTACGAACGCGATGTGACGATGTCGCAGCAATGATCCCGCAGGAGCGCAGCAATGGGTGTGGTGCTCGAGACCATCGGCAAGTTGATCGCCAGCTACTTGCAGAAGGAAGAGCCCGGCTACGAGCCGTTCACCCCGAGCGATCCCGACCATCTGCGTACCATCATGGAGCCCGGCGATGTCCTGCTGGTCGAGGGCAACAGCCGGATCGCCGGCATCATCAAGTATCTGACGCAATCGACCTGGTCGCACGCCGCCCTCTATGTCGGGCCGATCGATGGCGTGACCGAGCCGGACGGCGAGCCGCACGTGCTGGTCGAGGCCAATATCGGCGAAGGGGTGAGTTCGTCGCCGCTGTCGCGGCACCTTGCCTACCACACGCGGGTGTGTCGCCCCGTCGGCCTGTCTTATGAGGATCGCCACACGGTGTGTCGCTACGCGATCAATCGCATCGGCTTCGGCTACGACACCAAGAACATCATCGACCTGATGCGTTATCTGGTGCCGCTGCCGCTGCCGCAGCGCTGGCGCCGCCGCATGATTGCGCTCGGTTCGGGTGACCCGACCAAGATCATTTGTTCGGCGCTGATCGCTCAGGCGTTCGAGGCGGTGCGCTATCCGATCCTGCCGAAGATCACCAAGGCCGGCAGCCGTGCCGCACGTCGCGAGATCCTGCACATCCGGCACTCGTCGCTGTACATGCCGCGCGATTTCGACATCTCGCCGTATTTCGAGGTGGTGAAGCCGACCATCGTCAACGGCTTCGACTACACCGCGCTGCATTGGGCCGATAAGCCGAAGCCGGTCGAGAGTGACGGCCCGTTCGCGCCGCCGATCGATGCGACTGAAAGTGCGCCGTCGCTGGTGACGCAGACCGCCGAGGCCGATCCGGCCCTCGATCTCGCCGGACCGCCCAAGCTTGGCGCAGTCGCCTAAACCTTAGCGTCCGTCGCACCAGCCATCGCGATGTCCGCCGCCATAGGCGCGGGCATAGCCGCCGTCGAGCAGTGCGTTCGACACGCTGGCGGTGCGTTTGGTCGCAACATCCGCCACGACGCGGCCCTGGTATTTGTCGGGGCCGATGTTGTAGATCGCGACCTCGCCCTCGGCGAGCAGCCGGCGCAGCGCCTCGGCGGCGGCTTCGGCCATCCGCAATTCGCGGGCGCATTGCGCCTTCAGCTCCGGCGCGTCGATGCCGCGCAGTCGCACCCGCGTGCGCAGATCCGTGCCCGGCCACAGATGCACCCGCGCATCGAAGGTGTCGCCGTCGATGGTGTACAGCACGTCGACCGGATGCCGGGTGGCCGGATTGCCGGCGCGCCGCCACACCGTCTCGCTGTCGTTCTCGATCCCCTGCGAAGCCGGCGGCTGCAGCCACGGCAGGTGCCGCCAATGCCGTGCCGGCAGCATCGTGCCAGCCGCAACGCCGAGCACGAACACCCACGGCCACAGCCGGCTGCGCCAGGGCAGCCGCGAAATCCGGACCGGATTCGTTCTCGGATATGGGGACATATTCCTATGATAGCCCGAGTCGATAGATGGCGCAACAATTCCGCGCAATCACAGGTTGTGGTGAGCCTTTGCGCCTCGCCAAAGCCTCAGAAGTCCGACGCGATGCCTTTGACTTCCCAGTCGCCATAGCGGGTCGGCTCGGGACCCTTCGGACCCTGAACTTCCTTGGCGCGCGCTTCGGCGTGCTTGGCGGCTTCGACGCGGCGGGCTTCGGCTTCGGCGAGCGCGCGCTTGGCCGCTTCGGGGAGATCCTTGCGCGGCGGGGCGGCATCCGTCGGGGCGGATTTCGGATCGGGGTTTGTCATCGGCGGACGCCTTTCTTCATCGCGCGGGGCGCAGGCCATCACCGGCAGGTGCGACGGCGATTCTTACATTTGGCATATTCGAATGCCATCCACGGCAGACCAGCGCGCGGCCTCGCGCGGCGTCTCTCCTCCTGCTGTGATACCCTCAATCCATGCCTGCTCCAAGATTCGCCCAAGCTTCCGAGGTGCCCGGCCTCGCTGCGCGCCGCATTGCCGCGGACATTCTGGATGGGGTGCTGCAGAAGCGCCGTATGCTCGACGACCAGCTCGAAGGCCCGGCTGCGCATCCGGGTCTGAAGACGCTGTCGGATCGCGACCGCGCGCTGATGCGCCGGCTGGTGGCGACGATCCTGCGCCGGCTCGGAACGCTGGAAGGACTGCTCGCCAAGCTGCTCGATCGCGGCGTGCCGACCGATGCGCCGCGCGCCAAGAGCGCGCTGTTGATCGGCGCCGCGCAAATTCTCTGGATGGACGTGCCGGATCACGCCGCCGTCGATCTTTCGGTGCGGCTGGTGCAATCCGACCGTCGCGCCGCCAAATATGCCGGTCTCGTCAACGCCGTGCTGCGCCGTTGTGCGCGTGAGGGCCTGCCGCTGGTCGAGGAACTGGCGGCCGGCACGCCCGACGTGCCGCAATGGCTGCTGGCGCGCTGGAGCGCGCATTATGGCGCCGAGACCGCCCGTGCGATCGCGCAGGCGATCAGCCACGAACCCTCACTCGACCTCACGGTGAAATCCGACCCGGCGCATTGGGCAACCCGGCTGCATGGCGAAGTGCTGCCGACCGGCACCGTGCGCACGCTGTTGCAGGGCTCGGTGCGGATGCTGCCGGGTTTTGATGAAGGCCAGTGGTGGGTGCAGGACGCTGCGGCCGCGCTTCCGGCCCGGCTGTTCGGGGATATCGCCGGAAAGAGCGTCGCCGATCTTTGCGCGGCCCCCGGCGGCAAGACGGCGCAGCTCGCTGCTGCCGGTGCCCGGGTCACGGCGATCGACCGCTCGCCCGCGCGCGTGGCGCGGTTGCGCGAAAATCTGGCGCGGCTGTCGCTCGAGGTCGAAACCGGCGTCGCTGATGCGGCCGAATGGCGGGGCGATGCGACCGCCGAGTTCGACGCGGTGCTGATCGACGCGCCGTGCGCCTCGACCGGCACGATCCGGCGGCATCCCGACGTCGCCTGGCTGAAGCAGGAGAGTGACATCGGCGCGCTCGCTGCGGTTCAGAACCGGCTGTTGAAGAAGGCGGCGTCGCTGCTGCGACCCGGCGGTACGTTGGTATATTGCACCTGTTCGCTCGAGCCCGAGGAGGGCGAGCAGGCGATCGCCGCGCTGCTCGACGCCGAGCCGTCGATGCGGCGGCAGCCGATCGACCCGGCGGAAGTCGCCGGTCTCACCGAGATCGTCACGGCTCACGGCGCGCTGCGGACCCTGCCGTGTCATCTGCCGCACAGCGATCCGCGGCTCGCCGGGCTCGACGGCTTCTATGCCGCGCGGCTGGTGAAGTCGTTGTAATCCTTCGAGATTAGCCGCCTGTTGGACGTGGCGCAGCAGCGCCCGTCCACATTCGCCTATCGCCAGGGTGTGTGAACGCCAATTCCAGATTAAAAGGATTCGCAACGAATTTTCGTTAACTTGAGGTTGCTTTGGTCCAGAACAATCTTTCGTCTCCGCTGCGCGCATGTCTGCAGAGCCGTTTCAGTCGAAGCTGTACCGGACTGGACGATTGTCCGACGTCTTGCGCGGACTGACGTCGGCCGTCCGCAGGGGGCAGCAACGTGATGCGTACCAACGACCCGGGGCTCTAGCGCAGGTGTCCGCCGCGCCCCGCAGAGGAATTTCGACGCTGATCGTGGGCCGCTTCGCGCGGACCGTGATGGCGCGCGCCTCCAGTGGTTCGGTGGCGGTGACCCGGCTGTGGCCTGGCCGCACCGATCGGCTGATCATTGCGCCTCACGATTTGCGCACCGCGGACGCGACCCGCGCCGCCGAAATCTATGCCGGCCGCTTCGTCTTCGCTGGCAAGATCGTCACCTGCCACGGCCGCTCGATCTTCGATCTCGAACCGCCTTCCGACGATTGGGAAGCCGCGCTGCTTGGATTCGGCTGGCTGCGCCATCTGCGCGCCGCCGACACGGCCATCACCCGGGCCAACGCCCGTTCGCTGGTCGACGACTGGCTCAGCAACATGTCGCGCACCGGCCCGGTCGGCCGGCGGCCGGATGTGTTGGCGCGACGGGTGATCTCGCTGTTGTCGCAGGCGCCGCTGGTGCTGTCCGACACCGACGGCAAGTTCTATCGCCGTTATTTGCGCGGCCTGACCCGCGAAATCCGCGCGCTGCGTTACGCGCTGCTCGATGTGCAGGATGGCGTGCCGCGGCTGCAGGTGCTGATCGCGCTGTGCTACGCGTCGCTGTGCCTCGCCAATCAGGCGCGTCAGATCCGCGGCGCCACTAAGAAGCTGTCGGACGAGCTGCAGCGCCAGATCCTCCCGGATGGCGGCCATATCTCGCGCAATCCGAGCGCGCTGATCGAATTGTTGATCGACCTGTTGCCGCTGCGCCAGACCTTTGCGGCCCGCAACATCGCGCCGCCGCCGGCGCTGCTGAACGCGATCGACCGGATGATGCCGATGCTGCGGTTCTTCCGCCATGGCGACGGCAATTTCGCGCTGTTCAACGGCATGAGCGCGACGCCATCGGATCTGCTGGCGACGCTGCTGGCCTATGACGACAGCCAGGGCACGCCGCTCGCCAGCATGCCGCATTCCGGCTACCAGCGGATCGATGCCGGCACCACGCTGGTGATCGTCGATGCCGGCACCCCGCCGCCCGCCAATGTCAGCCAGGAGGCGCACGCCGGCTGCCTGTCGTTCGAATTGTCGTCGGGGTCCTGCCGGATCGTGATCAACAGCGGCATGCCGACCACCAATCGCGAGAGCTGGCGCGGCTTTGCCCGCTCGACGGTGGCGCACTCCACCGTCACCTGCCACGACACATCGTCCTGCAGCTTCGTCGAGCGCTCGGCGATGAAGCGCTTCCTGCACGGCGCGCCGGTGGTCGGCGGTCCGCGTCAGGTCGAGAACCGCCGCGAAGAAGTTGCCGGCGGCGTGCTGCTGACGACGTCGCATGATGGGTACCGCGACAAATTCGGCGTGCTGCATCGGCGCGTCCTGATGGTGAAGCACGACGGCAGCCGGGTCGACGGCGAGGACAGCCTGTCGCCGGTGCAGGGTGGCCGGCACCGCGCCGCGCAGGCCGATTACGCCGTGCGCTTCCATTTGCACCCGCTGGTCAAGGCCAGCCGCCTGCACGATGCCCGCGGGGTGATGCTGGTGCTGCCCAATCGCGAGGTCTGGACCTTCGAGGCGGCCGACGACAAGGTCGATCTCGAAGAGACGGTGTTCCTGGCCGGCAACGACGGACCGCGGCGCTCGACCCAGATCGTGATCCGGCAGAATTCGATCGAGGCGCCGAACGTGCGCTGGAGCTTCGTCCGCTCGAATGCGTCGCCGCAGGCGACCAGCGCCCGCCGCGCCGCCCGCCACGAGCCCGAGCTGCCGCTCTGAGGCGTCGTCCCGGCGACGGGAATAGCGGTTCGCCAGCAAAACCCGACAAATCCGCAAGGCTGAACGACCTTGGTCGCCGTTGTGGCGGCAGGCGAAAACTGCTAACCAACGCCCGCCTCGCGCGACTGGCGACCTAGGATGGAGCACCATCGGGAAGCGCGGGACGTATCCGCCGCGCGCCTGGGCATATGTTTCCTTCCATCAGAGGATCTTGCCCCATGACTAAGCCGCGCCGCGTCACCCGTGCCCTTCTGTCCGTTTCCGATAAGACCGGTCTGATCGACTTCGCCAAGGCGCTCGTTGGCCACGGCGTCGAGCTGGTCTCGACCGGCGGCACCGCCAAGGCGATCGCAGCCGCCGGCCTGCCGGTGAAGGACGTCTCTGATCTGACCGGTTTCCCGGAGATGATGGACGGCCGGGTCAAGACGCTGCACCCCAAGGTGCATGGCGGCCTGCTGGCGATCCGCGACAATGCCGAGCACAACAAGGCGATGGCCGATCACGGCATCGCGCAGATCGATCTGCTCGTCGTCAATCTCTATCCGTTCGAAGCCACCGTCGATAAAGGCGCCGGCTACGAAGACTGCATCGAGAACATCGACATCGGTGGTCCGGCGATGATCCGCGCTGCGGCCAAGAACCACGACGATGTCGCCGTGGTGGTCGAGGCTAACGATTATCAGGCAGTGCTCGACGAACTGACCGCCAACAACGGCGCGACCACGCTGAATTTGCGCAAGCGCCTCGCCGCCAAGGCCTATGCGCGCACCGCGGCTTACGATGCGGCGATCTCCAACTGGTTCGCGCTGCAGCTCAAGACCGATGCTCCGGACTTCCGCGCGATCGGCGGCCGGCTGATCCAGTCGCTGCGCTACGGCGAAAACCCGCATCAGACCGCGGCGTTCTACGCCACTCCGGAGAAGCGTCCGGGCGTTGCCACCGCACGCCAGGTGCAGGGCAAGGAGCTGTCCTACAACAACATCAACGACACCGACGCCGCCTATGAATGCGTCGGCGAGTTTGACGCCAAGCGCACCGCGGCCTGCGTCATCGTCAAGCACGCCAACCCGTGCGGCGTCGCCGAAGGCGCGAGCCTGCTCGATGCCTATCGCAAGGCGCTGGCCTGCGATTCGGTGTCGGCGTTCGGCGGCATCGTGGCGCTCAACCGCACCCTCGATGCGGAGGCCGCGCGCGCCATCACCGAGATCTTCACCGAAGTGATCATCGCGCCCGATGCCACCGAGGAAGCGATCGCGATCGTCGCGGCGAAGAAGAATCTGCGGCTGCTGCTGGCGGGCGCGCTGCCCGATCCGCGCGCCAACGGCCTGACCTACAAGACCGTCGCCGGTGGCCTCTTGGTGCAGAGCCGCGACAACGCGGTGGTCGATGACATGGCGCTGAAGGTCGTCACCAAGCGGCAGCCGACCGAAGCCGAGCTGCGCGACTTGAAGTTCGCGTTCCGTGTCGGCAAGCACGTCAAGTCCAACACGATCATCTACGCCAAGGACCTCGCCACCGTCGGTATCGGCGCCGGTCAGATGAGCCGTGTGGACTCCGCCCGCATCGCCGCCCGCAAGGCGCAGGATGCGGCGGCCGAGCTGAAGCTGGCGGCGCCGATGACCAAGGGTTCGGTGGTCGCCTCGGATGCGTTCTTCCCGTTCGCCGACGGCATGCTGGCCTGCATCGAAGCCGGCGCCACCGCGGTGATCCAGCCCGGCGGCTCGGTCCGCGACGACGAAGTGATCAAGGCGGCGGACGACGCCGGCATCGCCATGGTGTTCACCGGCACCCGGCACTTCCGGCACTGAGGCGTTTCATAACTTGAGCTCTGAAGCGTGAGCAACAAGCACAGCCTCATGGTGAGGAGGCGCGAAGCGCCGTCTCGAACCATGCGCCGCTGGCAATACGTGGCCCCATCCTTCGAGACGCCCGGCTTCGCCGGGCTCCTCAGGATGAGGACTCAGTACACCTTGGATCGTATCGCTTCACTCAAGTCCTGCAGCGCCCTAACAACCGATGCGAAAAGCGGGGCAGCGATCTGAGGTCGCTGCCCCGCGCTTAGCTAATCAAGCCGCCGCACCTTCCTGCTGCGCCGTGCGCCGCGTCACTCGCCGGCTATCCACCGCTTCCGCCAGCTCGTGCAGCACTGTCTCGGTGGTTGCCCAGTCGATGCAGCCGTCGGTGATGCTCTGGCCGTATTGCAGCGGCCGACCGGGCACCACATCCTGCTGACCTGCCACCAGATTGCTCTCGATCATCACACCGATGATGCGGTTCTCGCCAGCCGCCAACTGACGTCCGACATCGGCCGTGACCTTCGGCTGGTTGTCCGGCTGCTTGCTGCTGTTGGCGTGGCTGGCGTCGATCATCAGTCGCGGCGCCAGGCCGATCTTGCCGAGCACCGCCGCGGCGGCTTCCACACTTGCGGCATCGTAGTTCGGCGTGACGCCGCCGCGCAGAATGACATGGCAGTCGCTGTTACCAGTGGTGGCCGCGATCGCATTGCGCCCGCCCTTGGTCACCGCCATGAAGTGATGCGGCTGCGCTGCGGACTTCACCGCCTCCGCGGCGATCCGGACGTTGCCGTCGGTGCCGTTCTTGAAGCCGATCGGGCAGGATAGCCCCGACGCGAGTTCGCGGTGGATCTGGCTCTCGGTGGTACGCGCGCCGATCGCCCCCCAGGCGACGAGATCCGCGATGTATTGCGGCGTGATCAGATCGAGGAATTCGGTGGCGGCGGGCAGGCCGAGATTGTTCACGGCCGACAGCACTTCACGCGCCAGCCGCAGTCCCTTGTCGATCCGGAAGCTGCCATCGAGATCCGGGTCGTTGATCAGGCCTTTCCAGCCCACCGTGGTGCGCGGCTTTTCGAAATACACCCGCATCACGATCTCGAGCCGGTCGGCCAGGGTCTCGCGCAGCGCCGCCAGACGGCTGGCATAGTCCATGGCCGCGGCCGGATCGTGAATCGAACAGGGACCCACTATCACGAGGAGCCGGTCGTCGGCTCCGGTCAGGATGGCGTGTATCGCGCTGCGGCTTGCCGCGACGGTGCGTGTCGCGGTCAGTGTGCGCGGAATCTCGCCCATCACTTCGGCGGGCGTACTCAGTTCGGTGATTTTCTGAAGGCGAAGGTCGTCTGTGGTGGTCAACACGGCAGTTTGCTCCTGTTCAGGAGACCTGCCGGCTTAAACAAAAAAGCCGCCAGGTCTGGCGGCTTGTCGGATCTCTATGCTGCAATCTTCAGATCGCGCGAAATCCTCCCGCCGCCAGCGAGCTGCTAAAATAAAAGTACCAGTACGAGGCGGTCAGGTGGATCATGCCGGCTCCTATAGACCAGGTCGGCGTGTTTGTCCACGCACCGGCGCGATCAGTCCGCCGAGCCCCGGACCTGGGTCAGCAGCGCCAATCCGGCGACGAAGAACAGCACCAGCACGGCCATGCCGGCCTTCTGGCTGCTCGCCAGCGCAGTGACGGTCGCGATCAGCAGCGGGCCGATGAACGAGGTGACTTTCCCGGTGAGGGCGAACAGGCCGAAATACTGGGCGATCCGGTCTCGTGGGGCGATCCTGATCAGCAGAGTGCGCGATGCCGCCTGCAGCGGGCCGCCGGCGATGCCGATCAGGCAGCCGAGCAGCAGGTAGGCGCGTTCGGCAGGTGATGCGAACAGCGCTGCGCCCGGTTGCGGCGGCGTTACTTCGATCAGCAAGACATGGCTGGGATCGACCAGCAGGATGCCGGCGATCGCGATCAGCAATAGAACCAGCGAGCTGGTGATCACCCGCTTGGACCCGAACGCGTCGTCGAGCCTGCCGCCGACGAATGCGCCGATGGTGGCGGCGATTGCCAGGATGATGCCGAAAGTGCCGATCTGGATTGTGCTCCAGCCGAAGGTGCCGGTGGCGTAGATGCCGCCGAACGCGAACAGCGACACCAGGCCGTCGGTGTAGATCATGTTGGCGAGCAGGAAGATCGCGAGCGAACGACGACGCGGCAGGTCGCGTAGCGTCTCGCGGAGTTCGCGCAGGCCCTCGCGGATCGCGGCGCGCGCTGCCAGCTTGGCGGGGAAGTCCGGCGTCAGCAGAAACATCGGCAGCACGAACACCACGAACCACACCGCTGTGAGTGGGCCGCTGATCCGATCGCCCTCGTGCAGCGCCGGGTCGAGTCCGAACCACGGCGCAAGGCCGAGCAGGGTTTTGCCGGTCTCCGGGCTGGCGGCCAGAAAGCCGAGCACCAGGACGAGCGACAGGATGCCGCCGACATAGCCGGTCGCCCAGCCGGTCCCTGACAGGCGGCCGATCTTCTCAGGCGGCACCAGGTTGGGCATCATCGCGTTGTTGAACACGGTGGCGAATTCAACACCGATGGTGGCGATCGCGTAGGCGATCAGCAGGGGCAGAATCGTATGTGGTTCGCCCGGCTTGCCGAACCACATCAGCATCGATCCGATCACCAGCATGGCGCCGAACAATGCGATCCAGGGCTTGCGGCGGCCGCTGGCATCCGCGATCGCGCCGAGCACCGGCGATGCCAAGGCGATGACGAAGCCGCTCGCCGCGGTGGCGAAGCCCCACAGCGATTGGCCGGTCGCCGGATCGGGCGCCACGTAGGTGGCGAAATAGGGCGCGAAGATAAAGGTGGTGATCAGCGTGAAGTACGGCTGCGCCGCCCAGTCGAACAGGATCCAGCCGACGACGGCGCCCTGCGACGGATAGCGGATCGGTTCACGAGTTTGCGCGATGCCTTCCGCAAGCGATGACGACATCTTGTTCCTTCCGCGGGCCGGACCGCGTTTTGCCTCGCGGCTTCGATTGCCTATAGGATTCGTCCGGCGCGTGGCAGCCTGCGCCGCAGAAATCGGAGCCGCTCGATGATCACACTGCGCGTCCCGCAACGCATTTTGATGACGCTGGCCGTGCTGGTGCTGGTGGTGAGCCCACTTGCCGCGCCGGCGCAGGATATGCGCAGCGGCATGGCGCGCGGGCCGGCCCAAGCGGTGATCGCCAAACACGGCATGGTAGTGGCGCAGGAACGGCTGGCTGCGGAAATCGGCGCCGGCTTTTTGTCCCGCGGCGGCAATGC
Source organism: Rhodopseudomonas sp. BR0C11 (assembly GCF_010820945.1). Classification (NCBI taxonomy): domain Bacteria; kingdom Pseudomonadati; phylum Pseudomonadota; class Alphaproteobacteria; order Hyphomicrobiales; family Nitrobacteraceae; genus Rhodopseudomonas; species Rhodopseudomonas sp. BR0C11. The sequence goes on along the minus strand of NZ_QTKI01000120.1, from coordinate 655 downwards.
GATCGATGCCGCAGTGGCGACCGGCTTCGCCATGGCAGTCACCTATCCGCGCGCCGGCAATCTCGGCGGCGGCGGGTTCATGGTGATCCATTCCGCGGCGAAGAATGAGGACGTGGCGATCGACTATCGCGAAACCGCGCCGCAGGCCGCCACCCAGGACATGTTCCTGACGGGCGGCAAACCCGACCCGGACAAATCGCGCAAATCCGCGCTCGGCATCGGCGTTCCCGGCACCGTGGCTGGGTTGGCGCTGGCTCTTGAGAAATACGGCTCCGGCAAGTTCAAGCTCGCGGACGTGATCGCGCCGGCGATCACGCTGGCCCGGGACGGCATCACCATCGCCGACGACACCGCCGATACGCTGCCGGATTGGCACGCCTGGCTGTCGCGCTGGCCCTCGACCCAGAAGGTGTTCGCGCGTCCCGATGGCTCGCCGCTGCAGGCCGGCGACAGGCTGGTGCAGCCCGATCTGGCCGCGACGCTGGAAGCCATCGCCAAGCAGGGACCGGACGGGTTCTATCGCGGCCCGGTTGCCGAGAAGTTGTCGCGCGGCATTCGGGAGGCCGGCGGGCTGATCACGCCGGAGGATCTCGCCGGCTATCAGCCGATGCTGCGCCCGCCGCTTCGTGGCAGTTATCGCGGCTACGATATCGTG
>NZ_QTKI01000012.1:0-27815 GCF_010820945.1 Rhodopseudomonas sp. BR0C11 | reverse complement strand
CCCGTCTTGGTGGCCGGCCCATGGCTCCAGGAAAGGCGAAAGGCGGACTGAGTCCGCGGCGATCGCCGGCGCGACAAGTGTGGCAGCCGCGATGGCCGCCAGAAGAAAGCGTTTGGTCATATCGTATCCTTGCTGGTTGATCAGAACGACGCCTTGATGCCGGCGTAGAAGCCGCGGCCGTCGCCAGGCAGGAAGGCAGCCTGATCGGGCCGCGCCTGATCCACCACCAGCGAGGTCGCCGCATAGGTCTTGTTGAACAGGTTGGTGATCTCGCCGAACACCCGGAACGTCTTGTTGATCCGGTACTCGCTGCGCAGATCGACCACCGCGTAGGGATCGGCATACAGCGTATTCATATTGTCGACGGGTACGGACGCCGGGCTCCAGCGCACTGCGCCCTGCACCATCCAGGCGTCGGTCGCCTGCAGCTGCAGTTGCGCGTAGATCAGATGCGGCACCGCGCCGCCGAGCTTGTTGTTGCCGCGCAGCGGATCGTTGACGAAGCGGAAGTCCTGATAGGTGTAGGCGAGCCGGCCGGAGAGCTTGTCGGTGAACTTGACGCCCGCGCCGAGTTCGATGCCGAAATGCGTCGTGCGGTCGGCATTGATCGCGCCGATCGAGGCGCCGGTGACATCGCGCAGGTTGAGCAACTCGTTGTCGATCCACGAGTAGTAGGTGACGACGTCCCAGGAGAACCGGTCGGCCCGGCCGCGCCAGCCGCCTTCCACCGTCACCGCGGTCTGCGCCGACAGGTTCGGCGTCGCGAACGCCGCTGCGACCAGTTTGGGATTGGCCGGTGTCGGCCGTCCGGGGCTGGAATTCGGCGTGCCATTGATGGTGGCGATCAGATCGTCATGGGTCGGCGGCTCGAAGCTGTGGCTGCCGGCGATGAAGAAGGTCTGCATCGCATCCGGCCGATACGACAGCGCCAGGCTCGGATTCCACCCCGAGTAGGATCGCGCGTAGCCGTTGTCCTGGGTCGGCACCGAGCCGTTCGGCAGCAGCACGGTCGGCTTGGCGGGATTGTACGCGATGGTCGGACGCGTCGCGGCGGTGTAGCGGTCGTCATTGTCGCGCGTCGCATAGGCATAGGAGATCGCCGGCGACACCGTCCATTGCTGCCACACCGGGACGTTGGCGCCGGCAAATAATGACAGCGTCTGAGCGTCGAGCCGGTTGCTGCCGAACTGTGCGCCGGTCATGCTACTCTGGTTGAGATAGTAGTCGCGATCCGCCGAGCCGACGCTGTATTGCGCGGTGGTTTCGAACAGCGGCAGCAGCGCGTCGGCCGGGTTATAGGCGTAGCGGACGAGGCCGGTGAAGTCGCCGCCCTTGGTGGCGCGCACCCCCGAAGAGATCGGAAACCGGAAGGTGTCGTCGGTGTAAGTGTAGCCGAGAGCAATATCGATCAGATGCGCATCGAACGTCGCGGTGGTGCGGTTGCCGATCATGAACTGGCTGGCGTCGCGCCGCGGCTTGTCGCGCACTGCGTTCGGCCCCGGATTGATCGCGACGCCATTGACCACGGTCGGTCCGGTCGCCGTCTGCCGCGGATTGGCGTATAGCGCGTCCTTGTTGATCGGGCCTGCGACGTCGAAGCCGAGGTCCGTGTAGCCGAGGAAGAACCGGGTCTTGACGTTCTCCGACAGCGCGATGCCGACATTGGCGTTGAGACTGGTGCGGTCCGACGAATTGTAGTCGCGGAAGCCGTCGCGTCGGGTGGTGTCGAACTGCAGGAAGGCGTCGACATTGTCCTTCTTGGTGCCGATCTGTGCGCTGCTGTTGATCTGGCCGAAGCTGCCGCCGCTCACCGACATCTGTACGCCGGGCTGGCTCGATCCGGTCGGCGAGATGAAGTTGATCGCGCCGCTCAGCACCGTGGCGCCGAGCCGGTTGGCCATGTAGCCGCGATACACTTCGATCGCTTCGGCCTGCCGCGGATTGGCGAAGCCGACGATGTAGGAGCCGTCGGCACGGTTGATCGGCAGGCCGTTATACAGCACCAGCACGCCGCGCTCGGCCGGGTTCTGCTGCGCCGAGCCGCGCATCTGAATCCGCGGCTGGTCGTTGGCGCCGAGGAAGTTCTGGATGATCAGTCCGGGAACGCCGGACAGCGTGTTGGCGAGCGTCGGGTTGCCCGCGTTCGGCATGTCCTTCTGCGACACCAGCGCGACGCCGCCGGCCAGCACGTTGAAGCGCTCGCGCACCAGGTCCACCGTCTGGACGGCGGAAGCTGCCGGCGCAGCGCTCGGTGGCGCGGCAGGCGCGGAGCGGCGCACCACGGAGCGCGGCCGCGCCGGCGCGCGCACCGCTTCGCGCCGCTGCTCGACCACGAGGGTGTCGAGCGTAAGGGTGGCACCGGGCGTTGCCGATTGCGCAAAGCAGAGCTGGCTGCTCGAGGTCAGCAGGGCCGCCAGCGTGATGGTTCGCAGCGGTCGGCGTGGTGCTGCCGCAAGCGTCTTGCCGATCAGGCTGCGTGTGTCCGGATGCGCATCCGCTCTCATTCTTCGATCCCGTCCATTCGATCATCGCCCGCCTTCTCGGCGTGCGGCGCGGCGATGGCTCGCCCTCCTTGCGAATGAAAGATCGCGTCCTTGCGGGACACGACAGCTGGCACATAGGCCCGCGTCAGCGACCGCGATCACGACCTTTCGGTTCTGATCTCGATGGCAATCGGGCTTTCTCGATCAGCGCCGACCATAGCGAGCGCATCGACGCGGCTTTTTGCTTTCGAGCAAACAACGCCGGCCGCGGGTGCGGCGGCCCCCTAGAAAAGCTCGCGACTGTGACAATTGTTCACGTGCCGATTAGAGGCCTTCAAAACCACAGCGGCCAGTGCCGCTGATAGGAAGGACGCGTAGGAAACGCCCGCTGATAGACGCCGCGGAGTTGCAAGGTTGATGATGGAAAAGGGTGTCCTACGCGCCGCTGCCACACGCAGCGCGCTGTTCTCGCAATTGCCGCCCGCGGAGACGTCGCGCCTGTTGGATGCGTCGAGCCTGCGGCAATTTCCGGCCGGGCAGGCGCTGTTTCACCAGGGTGACGTGCCGGAGTATCTGTTTCAGATCCTCAGCGGCCTGGTCCGCGTCACCCAGCTCAACAGCGAGGGCGAGCAGATCACGCTGCGGATCATGCGGCCCGGCGATCTGTGCTGCGTGGCGGCGTTTCGCCAGCGCTCCTATCCAGCTACCGCCACCGCGATCAAGGCCACCTCGGTGCTGGCGTGGCGGACGAGTTCGTTCATCGCGTTGACCCAGCAGAGCCCGGCGCTCGCCGACAACGTCGTCTGCATTGCCGGCGACCGTACACGCGAGATGCTGCAGCGCGCCACCGAGATGACCGGCAAATGCATCGCGCAGCGGATCGCCGCCTCGCTGCTGCGGCTGTCTGCCCAGGCCGGCGTCCGGACCTCCGCTGGCATTCATATCGAATCCCCGGTGACCCGGATCGACCTCGCCTCGATGGCGGGCCTGACCTACTTCACCGTCAGCCGCACGCTCAGCGCCTGGCAGAAACAAGGCCTCGTCAAAAGCGGCCGCCACCGCCTGACGATCCTGGACATCAGCCGTATCTCCGAAATTGCCGAGCCGCGGATCGGGACCGGTTGAGACGAGCGGTCCGCGCACGTGCGGCAAATGAATATAGGAATCATTAACGCGGCAGCCCTAGTCCTTAAGGTGTTCGAATAAGGTCTTGGATCGCTGCCGGATCGCCGATGAGGGAAGACTCTGTCGCCTCGGTTTTGTCGGACGATGCTCGCGCACGTCTCTATGATCAGGCCCTGGCCGCCGCTGGGATCGGTGCCTGGGAGTGTGACCTCGCAACCGAGCGCCTGAACTGGACCTCCGCGGTCTATGATCTGTTCGGCTATCCGATCGGCAACCCGCTGCGGCGCGCCAGCATCGTCGACCTCTATATCGACGAATCCCGGCGCCACATGGAGCTCGCCCGCGCCGAAGTGATCCAGAGCGGACGTCCGGTCACTCTGGAAACCGAGATCCGTACCTGGCGCGGCGAAATGCGCTGGATGCGGCTGTCGATCAATGCGCTGCGCGAGAGCGGTCGCCCGGTGCGGATCTTCGGCTGCAAACAGGACATCACATCCGATCGGCTCGCGATCGAGCGCCTTCGGCAGCAGGCCGAAACCGATCCGCTCACCGGCCTCGCCAATCGCGCTTGTTTCCAGACGCGCTATCGCGAGGTGGTGGGCGACAGCCTGCATCATGGCTTCGCCTCGGCACTGGTGCTGATCGATCTCGATGGCTTCAAGGAGCTCAACGACACGCTCGGCCATCTCGCCGGCGACGCGTGCCTGTGCGAAGTGGCCCAGCGCCTGCGCCGCGCCTTCAATAGTGCCGGCCTGATCAGCCGTCTCGGCGGCGACGAATTCGCCATCATCCTGCGGACGCCGACTAGCGCCGAACGGATTGCCGACGTGCTGCGGCGAACCATCGTGATGTTGAGCCGCCCGCTGTTCTGGAACGGCCATCGCATCAAAGTCAGCGCCTCGATCGGCGCCGCCCTGATCGGCCGCCCTCACCAGCGGCGGATCGCCGACCTGTTCGCCGAAGCCGACCTCGCGCTGTATCAGGCCAAAGCTGCGGGACGGAATCGCGTGAGCCTGATCGGCGAGCAGGCGCAGAGCCGGGCGGCGTAGCGGCGCGTAGTCCCCGCGTCAGCTCATGCGCGCGAAGGCGGTGCCTATCGTGCGGCGATTTGTTCGTCGGGCATGGAATTGGAAGCTCGCGAGCACATCCCGCGTGGAGGCAGAGTGGCGCACCCGACACGCTCGAAGCGTAGAACCCGAAGAGCCTCAGGTTACTAGATAGGATGGTAGTATCGGGTAATCCGGATGAAAATTCAACAATTTATTGGAAGGCATCTTCCTTCGAGCGCTGAAGCGAGATGCGCATTTGTTGGAAGCGATGTTGGACGTTTCCGGCGTGCTGCTCTTAACCTCTTTTTGGGGACCATTGTGCTCTCGAGCGATGGCCTGCCGCCGAGATACAGAAAGCAAACCTCTTAGAGAAGTGCATGGCTTAGCGGATGATCACAAGCCGCGCCAAGCTTAATAGAATCTTCTGAGCTGACACTGGCAACGCCAGCATCAAGATCGTTCAGTGCGCGGCGCATGTCGTAAGGCGGGGGCTCTGAAGGAATTGGTATAACAATATGGGGCTATACCGCGCGACCAGCGTGTTGTTTCTGAATGTGCTCATCGGTTGCTCGCTGACACTCCTCCTTCGCGAGCTGATATACGTCCTTTGCCCAAGCCTGCACCTCCTTCGCCAGCTTTTCACATTTAGAGTACGGCTGGATTTCAAAGAACTCATAAGCTTGACGTAAGTTTCCCGTCGAAAACTGCACAATACCGATCGCTTGAACTGTCCGTCTCGTACGACGTGGCTGCTCCAATGGATCGCGGCCCTGTGCGGGGACATCTTCCCAAACTTCATGGTCCCACTCGTCGCGATGCTTATAGTAATTACCGATTTCCCAAATGAGCTTGATCTGACTGTGCTCAGAATTTCTGTAAGATCCGTGGAGATTGATAATCTTTTCATCCTGAATGTCGACTGCAAGTCCGTGCTGATCGTTCATGAAAGCGTTGAGTTCTTTTGCTGCTCTTCTTACTCGTCGAATCTTTGCTTGGAGTAAGAGGAATGACGATCCTACCAGTTCTTCCAAATAGTCGCACTCCGCATCAATCACAAAAGCCCTGTAATTGGGATTGTCCTGCCGCGCCGCCTCGTCACAGGCCTTTTCGGAACGGCGGATCAGTCGCGCGAAATCACAGATGATCCGCAAGAACTGTTCGTCGTCAACTTCATGCTTGAGTAGCCAAAGACTTGAATTCTTGCTTGGTAATGATGCTGCGCTTTTCGTTGTCTCTTCCATGCTGCCTCCTCGTCTTTTGAAAATAAACCGCCCGCCCCCTGAAGCGATTTCGTTCCTCAAATATACCGAGGTCTTCCAAGCAAGCTGGAGTATCGAACACGGTCCTGGAGGCCAAATTCTTCAATTAGGGCCTCCGCTCGTCTGCGTTCTTCAGGTGGGATTGATGGTCCAATGAAGATCAGCTCTACTAATGCCTCCAAATCTACAGAGATAGAGATGCCATCTTCCGGCACTGGGACGCCAAATTCCTCTGCAGTTCGCAGAGACACCGCTAGCCGGAATTCGCGCTCCCACTCGAAGACCCGATGTTTGAAGTAGAAGCGCTCAAGCATTCCGGAATTCATCCGCACTTGGGTGAGGTCGATGTATTTTACTTGACCGCACCAAAAGTCTTCTGTGCCGAATTCCGGCTTTAGCCGGAACGGCTTCAAGGCCGTCCGGATCCGCTCTGGGGAACTGCACACGGCAATTCCCTTGCTTTCTCCGGAATACAGCTTCCACATGGCGTCGCTCTCGAAGTCACCGCGATGCCAGCAGTGCAATTTTGTAAGTCGTTTCAGTTGAAAGAACGCGTGCTCTGTCCGTTCCATCGCCAAGTAGCGGGGGTCGGTGGGAGGAGTATCGGTTTGGACGGCAACCGCTCCCTCGAAAGGATCGTCAAATTGATTGGCCGAAGCGAAGTAAAGGCTGCTTGTCCTAAGTAAATTATCGAAACGATCCAGCGTACAGTACCGCCAAAGTCGCTCGGTCCAATCGACTTCAATTCCGTCAAGAATTCTCAAGTCCGCCCCTTCTAGTCGAGAAGCTTCTGAATACGGTGAGCCAGGTCGTCGATAAAACGAATGTCCCGAATTTGCTCCTCGGTACTCGTGAACAGATTACTGTCTTCCGAATAGCCGTTTTGTGAGTACCAGTGCTTTTTCCAAGTCCAACCTTCCCGATAGCGTGCAAGGTCCATTCGGCCAAGGTGTTCCCACAAGAAAACGTTGCCCCCATCGTCGACGAATGAAAAGTCAGGGCGCAACTGACCGGGCTCATGGATGCCTTCCAAAGGACGCTCGTAGCTATACTTGATGCCGAGGGAATTAAGCTTCTCAGCAATGATCAATTCCGACTTGCTCCGGACCATCTCTCCGCGCGTTGTTCTGTAGATAAGATGCGATGCATAGCGGTCGGGAGCAGACTTCCCGCCGGTGTCAGCTTGTGGCGCTTCATCACGAACGCCAACTGCAAATAGGTTGGTGCTTCGCCGCGCCGTTTCTGATGCTTTAATCAATTCGTTGAGCGGGCTGATGTCAGTGCCTTCAAGAAGAAGGATGAGGCGATCTTTTGATCTCGTAAGTGCCGTGTAAATCAATTCGCGCGTCAACAGGCGAGAACGGCGCGGGACGACGACGAATACCTTTCCAAAATCGCTTCCTTGCGACTTGTGAACGGTCAGCGCATAGGCAAGTTCTAGAGGAGCGTTGTCGCCTTTGAAATTGTTCGGCCAGAATGCGTACCGAACGTCAGGTCGACCGGCAAATGCAACGTTAAGCGCCTTATTCCTCATGTTTCCGTTGCCGAATGCCGCCAACCCAATTTCACCGTTGGCTAAATATTCTTCCTGCGTCTTCTTCTCTTTGCCGTTCCATCCATCTCTCTTGCCATTCCGGGTAAGAATGACCTTGTCGCCCCATACGATCTCTTCATCACCCAGGCTCAATCCCCACGGCTGGCGGGATGATTTCAGTTGTGCTGAGCGGAATTCCGTCTGAATCCAGCGATTGAGCTCGAAGACGCCATGGGCTCCCTTGCGAACCGGACTGAGCAATTGGAAATTCTCAGCTCCGTCATGGTCGTCGAACGGGATCCAGCCCTCAGTTGTAAGGCCCATCGCCCGATTGAAGCCTTCGACGTCGGAGGCATCCTTCAGGTCCAGATGTCTACAAAAGAGCGTAAGCAACTTTGTATGCAGTTCTTGCGGTGAGTTCCAGAAGTGGACTTCGAGGTCATTGAACTCTCGTCCAATTTCAAGATCGCTAAGAACGCGATCGGCATCCACCGGTTGAGGTTCGCGAGTGAACCAAGAGGCCAGCCGGAGACTGTCCGAAGGTGCCCCCGCGCTGGTCCGAACTTCAACTGACAGGCGGGCAAGTGCTTTGGCTTCCTCCATTTGCTTCTGTGCCGCCTCGTCAAGAAAAGCGACCAGGTCAGCAAGCGGCCTTCCAATGCCAATAGGAGGCAACTGGTTCGGGTCGCCAACCAGAATGAGCCGCTGAACGTGCGCGAGGTCGAGGGCAACCAACACGGCATAGAGATCATCCATGGTCAGCATCGAACATTCGTCGATAACGACCGTCTTCTCCTTGGCATATTGATCCGGCCCGTCGAACAATGGTCGCTGTCGGGCCGCGTCATAACGTTTTTGCTGGTAGAGGAACTGCGCGACGGTCATAGACGGATCGCCGGTTTTTTGGCCGAGGCGAACCCGTGCTTTTCCTGTTGGCGCTAGGAACAAAATGCCTTGGCGGGCCAGAGTAGAGGATTTCTTCACCGCGCCCAGCACCGTAGTCTTGCCGGTTCCGGCGCCTCCAACCAGTACGCTCAACTTCCGGGTTGTGATCCGTTCAAGAGCTTTGGCCTGTTCGGTTAGCGCGTCGACATAACGTGGCTCACTAAGATCGACCGTAACGCCTTGCTCCTTGATGGTATCGCGCAGATGCTTGTCCCAAGGTTCGTTGAGGCTCGGGTGCGCGGCTTGAGTACGTTTTGCCAGCAGCCGCGCGAGATGCTTCTCGCGCTTCTGAACATCGGTAAGCTGAAGGCACAGGACTGCTACCTCATCCTTTTCCCGGCGCTTTAGGGGAAAGCGCGCGATCTCGGTTTCGAGGCGTTGGACGTTGCCGTTGATCCAGTCGCTTGAAACCGGGCAGGGCTGCACCAGGTCGAGCGTCGCTACCTGATCGAGAAGCTCATCTTCGGTCAGCAGCGCGTCACCCTGTATTGCTGCTTGGCGCAAAAGGCTGACAAACGCACCCCGCACCCGTCGCCAATCCAGCGGCGCTCCGACGCGAGATGGCTCTGGCACCGGATGATTTGCGGCGATTGTTGCGTCCGGCAGCAGCCCTCTGTCGATGGCTCCGAGGCTAACCGGGTGTTCCGACGCATCCCCGAGATCGCATTCAACAATGCGATAGGGGTTTTCCAATATGTCTTTGTCGTCCACTTGACCGCGGGTCGCCTTCTTGCGTTCGCGCGCGTCAAACCACCGAATTGATTGTGCTGGGCTGAGATCGAAGCGGGACAGGAGCTTCAGTAAAGCCGAGCGCTCTTTAGGCAACGCTCCCCACGTTGCGGCCACAGCCTCAATATCAGCTTTGTAAGCAGCTTGCGGCGGCTCTTTTTCGCCGCGCAATATGGCGTCCAACACAAGCCAGGGGTCATCGGTAGGTTTGACTTCATCCTTGGCCAACAATTCGAACATCATGCTGGTGCCAAGGCGCATGCCAAGAGCTTCGAGCGCTGCACCCGCACCGGGAAACGCGCCTCTCTGCTGCCAAACCGTGTGAATCTGCTCGTTGAGCCATTCCTCGCGCTTTTCCCATGGACCGCTCGCGATCCCATGTTGACGGACCTTGCGGATCGCCTCGAGGGTTCTCACAAGCGTCGAGAGCGCGATATCATGTGTCGCGTGTTCGCCGACGTGCGAGAAGGCCATCGTGTGAATGGCCTCTGGGACAACGGCTATATCGTTCAGAAGAACCTTTCGGCGTTCGTCTTCGTCAGGGTCTCCGGTTGGCTCAAGGTAGTCGTGATAGGGAAGCAGCGTACCCTTCGCCCCGTCAGGTCGAATGGAATGAGTGAATAGGCGGTCCCACAAGGGATAGCGCGGACCTTCGGTAGCCTCATACAGCTGAATCTTCGTCATCCACTCGATTTGGCCAACGCCGACGACAAGCCGGTTGATCGACTCATCAAGAGGGTGCCCGTTCTTCGTGTAGAAGAAGACGAGAGACTTGTTCGGTACAATGCTGCTGAAGAACAATTCGCAAAGAGCGGTTTGTCTCTCCCGCGCATACACCCAGGAAGTCTTGAAGGGTGGCTCGTCGTCAGGGGGAAGCGGTGTGCAGAGTTTTTCTTCAATGCCTCGCTGGTTCTCCCGAAGCATCCAGCGAAACGGTACGGCGAACGTCGAATACGGCGGCACCTTGATCGGCGTTCTGATCAGCTTGCCGTGCGTTGCCTGAGCCTTCTCAATGTCCTGATACGGATGCTGAAAGGTACGCCACCACGTCTTCTCGTTCATGAAGGCCCCGGAATCCGCTTGGCACGGCGGAAACTGCCCGTCCTTGAGGTTCCAGAAGGCTTCTCCCTTTAGGGAGTCCTCCGCTCCGTCGTTGCGCTCTGTACGAATCCGGTCCAGGTCGAGGCAATATGAATTCTTTGACGGTGCCGCGCAGACGTGGCCGTTCCATCGCTGATCGTGCCAGGCAACGCGAAGGTTGAGATGATGGAGCGCGTTGGACATGCGTTGCCTCTTCCAGCACTTTAGGAACAGCAGATCGTTACATGCTAATGATAATAACCATGAGGCGTGGAGTGCAATCGCCGTATTCGCCAGACCGCGGCGTTAACTGTCAATAACAATGGACGCCTTTAGCGGCCTCTCCAAATCATCCCAACAAACATCGCCCCGGTGCGTCTCTTCGGCGGCAGAACATACGGGTGTGGCTTCATCTATCAAAAGGAGGGGCCATCGAAGGTGTTGTCAGCCTGTTGGTCCTACAACGTTCAGTTTGAGCTTCTGGTCGGCTGATGCTGCCCGATATATCCAATGACTACTTTGCGACTCTTCTCATCGTAAAAGAATGCAACACGGATAGTGTGGCGAGGTTCGGTGCTGACGCCGTATCCAATGTGTTCCTTGAGCTTCACGCGCGCGCCACCATATGTTACCTCGTAATCGGCGGCATAGGTACTCATCGTGATTTCGGATTGATGCGCGTTGTACCTAAACTGGCAACTCTCGCGGCAAGAGTGGTCCAAATCAGCACATCGCTCAACGCCGGCCCGGGCGTTCCAGTACGTGGTCGCAAGCCAGTTAAATGCTGCGTACAACAATTCGGGCTGCTCGAATTGAGATGACTCCTTTGATACTCGACCATCGAGCACCTCCAGACGGTTCGCGAAATCTTTCCGTGCGGCGTCGATCGCCTCGTCCGTTGTTTCAATACCCTGCAGATCCGCTGGTTGGCCATCAGGATCGGCGGCTTTTGAACGCTGAGCCTGAAGATACATGTTTTTCCAGAGCCGTATCTCACCCTCGCGCTCTAATAGCGCTTCCGAAGCAGCCGCCAACTCTTTGCGGGTAGCATCGAGTGCGCCTAAGTCTACCTCGTACTGCCGCAACCATTCGTCGGAAATCTTGCTTGACTCGTTCTTTGCCGAATTTTGCAGGACGTGGATCGTCCGGCGCGTGTTTTCGCGCTCAATATCTTCCCATCGGACAAGCCCGCGGACGTACCGAGTGATCGAGGCAGTCCCGATAAGTCTTAACAATTCTCCACCGATATTCCGCTCGCTCAGTTGTCGAGCGTTCCACCAGCGGTGCCGATACGGCGGATCATCAGCGCTCATGCGCGGCCAGTAGAGGCGCACAGTTCCATCGTAAGCATTCAATCTATTGTCGATATGCTCGGTCAAATTCCAACTAAGGCGCACGGAGTCAGCCACACAAACATAGGCAATGCCGACAAGCTTGCTTGCTAATTCGGCAGGATCGCACAGTAGCGCTTCACCTTCGTTGGTGCGGCTGATGAAAACGACCGGCATTGAACGCTGCGGGTTTAGCAGGAAGCCTGTAAACGGTGCCGATTCGCTCGCTGCGATATTGAAGTACTTGGATTTAAGAGGAAATTCCTCACGCCCGCCGTACCTATCCATGATGGTGTAGACAATTCGGGGACGTGAAGAGGGCGGTCGTAGGAGAAAGGTTTGATCGTTCGCACCGCCAGCAGCAACCGTTATCGAAAAACGTACGACAGGAGTGGGCTTTTCGGAGCGAACAACAATGCAGTCCGTGCGCCACAGCAGACGCGATTGCTCGTCCAGGTGCTCAAAACGAACGGCAGCGACGTCCGTCGGCTCGTTTTCATCTTGCCATCGCAGGACCTGGATTTTCTCTCCGTTCGAAAAGATCAAAGGCTCAGCAAGGTTTGGCCAATCGGCTGGCCGCGCCATCTGTCGATGAGGATTGTTGAAGAGCCAGTTTGCGACATGATCCAACACCTCGGTCACCGTCGGTGGTGCTATTTCGGGTCGCTCGCAAAGCAAGAATGATGCAAAGTAAGTAGGTTGCACCGCAAAGCCTCAATTATTTGCCTAGTACTTGATTCGCTTTAGAGCTCTATCGTACTCATTTCTGTTCGCGACGACTATTGGCGTTTCCTTTGGTCGGTCCTGCTTTTCGGCAACGTCTAGTCGTAGGCGCTTGTCGAGGTAATAGAGCAATGCAAGCCGCACTTTCAATTCGCAGCGGCCACCGCTCATGCCATAGTCAAGCTCTATAGTCTTTTGTTGCGCCGCCGAAAGCTTTGGGTTGGGCACGAGTACCACCGTGAAGGTGTTGTGCCAGTCGTGATCATCGGATGATCTTGCTTCCGGCGCTCCTGTTTGGCCGACGTTGAGACATCTTGAGATGATAAAGTCCTTGAAGGCTCGTTCGATGTGACAGAAGGCGCGAACGTGCCATCGCAGACCATCTGTACCGAATGCATGTGGGGTGATCCACCGCCACACGGGTTCCGGCCTCATATCGTTCAGCGATTGATATTCGATGTGCACGGAGCGCTCGGTTCGTATCGCTGTCAGGAAGAAGCGTAACGTTTCCGGGTCCACTCGCCGCGACGGAACGGGTGTCACACCCACATCTCCGAGTGGAAGCATCCATGTGTCGAGCTGCGAGACAACCCCTTCGGCAACAGCTCGCATCTGGGCAAGATAGCGCTCTGCGTTTGGCCGCAGGATACGTTGTTCAAACGTTTCGGACGGAAGATAGCGCTTCCCGCTGCTGTCGTACCGGAGATTCTCCGGCGCTCGCTCGCGGTACTGCGCTAGGTCCGCGGAGGCTTGGGGAATCGACACCCCGAATTTCTCCCTTAAGTCCGACCGATTAACGCTCCCCTCCCAGAACAGGCGAAATTCAATAAATTCAAGGCGTTGTTCTGCTCCCCAGCGGGGTTTGGCGGCGGGCTTATCCACGGCATACTCCGACGATCAGTAAAGTTTCTTGACAGGTAAACTTTCTTTATCCATAAGGATACTAGTCCCGTCAGAGCGGTGCAGTCAACGATTCATCATCCGCCGCACCGCAAGCCTTTGGATTGCCAGATGAGCCGCAGCCACATTGATCATGCCGATATCGTTCGTTTTGCCTCCGAGCGTGTGAACTTGCCCAAGGAGCAGGCCGATGAGTACCGCGCGCAGGTGCGCCGCCTCCGTGAGCGGCTGGAAACCTACCTAGGTGAGCATCCCGACTTTTCACTGCGCAAGATGTTGTTGTCTGGCAGCCTAGCCAAGGGCACAGCCCTGCGCACCCTCAATGACATTGACGTCGCCTGTTACATTAGCGGCGCAAACGCGCCCAAAGAGGTGGCGGCGCTTATCGAATATCTTGCCGAGCGCCTGCGTAAGGCGTTTCCGAATTTCTCGCCGGATCAGGTCAAACCGCAGACCTACTGCGTGACGGTATCGTTCAAAGGCACCGGCCTCGATGTGGACGTCGTTCCGATCCTCTATGACGGCGACAAGGAATGGTATGGCAACTTGGTGAGCCAGGAAGATGGCTCCCTCCTCAAGACCAACATCCCATATCACCTCGAATTTATTCGCAAGCGTAAGGGGGCGCAGGATACTCACTTTGCGCAGGTTGCCCGCCTTTTGAAGTTCTGGACGCGCAAGCTGAAGAACGAGCAGGAGGGCTTCCGTTTCAAATCCTTCATGGTCGAGCTGGTGCTCGCACACCTCGCTGATAGCGGCGTCAATCTCGCGGACTATCCCGAGGCGCTGCAGCATTTCTTCACGTACATCGCCAAGAGCAATTTCCGCCAGCTCATCGTCTTTGGCGACTACTACCCCGCCTCAAGCGTCGGCACGATCACGGAACCGGTGAAGATCATTGATCCGGTCAACGCCGCGAACAACGTCAGTCGCCTTTACACCTCTCAGCAGGCTGACGCGATCGTCGATGCCGCACTTGACGCGGGAGACGCAATCGACGCGGCGCTCGCAGCGCCCACAAAGGGCGAGACGGTCCGGCATTGGCAACGCGTTTTTGGCCCCTCCTTTCAGGTGTGAGATAGATATGAGCACGAGTTACGCCATTACGGAATCCGCTGCCTTCACGGTGACGCATGCGCGCCACATGGCCTCGAAAGTCGCCACTGACCTCAAGCGCGTGCAGCGCTTTTACGGCGACCCCAGTGATGCGCGGATCGCCAACTACGAAACCGAACTCATCGAGCTGCTAAAAGCCGGTTTCCTGTCCGAAGTCACGTATGGCTATCAGCGCAACAGCTCATGGATCGAGCCGACGCTGCGCTACACCGCGAACGATTTGCGGGGAATGGCAGCTAACGATGATGACCCGGGCAAGGTGCGCCCAGGCGCGGACGTGAGCAACGCAAGCTTTTGTTCGTTCCTGACCTATTCGTCGGCATACTACACGGCGAGTGAAGCAACTCGTGCGGCTCTGCATCGGGTGTTGCCTTTCTCTCGCGGCGATTCTAGCGAGCCCGGCGTCAGCGGCTACTTTTCTCCCGATCGCACCTATTCGGCGGGCGGTCAGGCCCTCAACCGTCAGAGCGTTAGGAGCTGGTAATGAACACGAAGCCTAATCTTGATGATCTATTCGAGCGTCGCCAGAACTATCCCGACCCGCTTGCCCGTCAGCGACTTGCAGCCCTGGTTGGCCTCGATGATCACAAGCAGCGCTTGATGAAGATTTTGGGGCTGCTGATCAATCCCGAGGGGCTACGGAAATGGGCTCAGTCCCATCATCCCCAACTCAACGGCTCGTTGAACAGCATCTTGCGCCGCCCCCCGCTCGTGGTGTTGGCAGGGGATGTTGGCTCCGGCAAGACCGAACTCGCCGAAACGATCGGCGATCAGGTTGCGCGACAGGAAAACATCGACGTGACCCTGTTTCCGTTGAGCCTTGCCACTCGAGGCCAAGGCCGGGTCGGAGAGATGACCCAGCTCATTTCGGCGGCTTTTGATCATACCGTAACCGAGGCTTCTAAACTCAAGGCGGCGTCTGGCAAGTCCCGCGGCGGCATTATCCTTCTTGTCGACGAAGCCGATGCGCTCGCTCAATCCCGCGAAGCGGCCCAAATGCATCACGAGGACCGCGCTGGCGTGAATGCCTTCATTCGCGGCGTCGATCGAATCGGAAATGGAGCTCTCCCGGCGGCTGTGATCATGTGCACCAATCGCCTCGGCGCACTTGATCCTGCGTTGCGCCGCCGCGCCGCAGAGATCCTGCAGTTTCAGCGACCGGACGACGCGCAGCGTCGGGCGATGCTTTACAAGCCTCTTGGTGAGCTTGGCTTTTCCGCCGCTCAGATCGAGCAAATGGTCACGGCAACGGGACCGAAGGCGGGAGTTCCGTATGGATATACGTTCTCTGACCTGACGCAACGTTTGCTGCCCTCTATCATTTTGGACGCATATCCGACGAAAGCGGTCACCGCCGCTCGGGCGATCGAAATTGCCAAGGCCGTCGTCCCGACGCCGCCCTTTCAGGAGAAGTCCGCATGAGCAGCTGGTCTCTTGCCGAATTGCTGTGCGGCTTGCACGACGAGATTCAACAGAAACTAGCCATCGCGCGGAAGTCGTTCGCGCATTCTGGTACCAAGGGCGACGCCAGTGAGCAGGTATGGCTCGATATGCTCCAGGCCTATCTACCACAGCGCTATCAAGCGGCTTCCGCGCACGTAGTCGACAGCCAAGGCAATTTCAGCGATCAAATCGATGTTGTTGTCTTCGATCGGCAATATTCGCCCTTCATTTTCAAGTTTCAGGGCCAGACCATCGTTCCTGCTGAGAGTGTCTATGCGGCCTTCGAGGCGAAGCAGGCGATTAATGCAACGCAAGTCGAGTACGCACAGAAGAAGGTCGCCACGGTTCGCCGCCTTCATCGCACGAGCCTTCCCATTCCGCACGCGGGTGGCACGTACCCAGCCAAACAACTCATTCCGATCCTGGGTGGCCTCCTGACATTTGAGAGCGATTGGAAACCTGCCTTCGGTGATCCCCTCGTGCTTGCGCTGCAAGTTGCCGATGAAATGGAGCGGCTCGATATGGGCTGCGTGGCTGCGCATGGCCATTTTGCTATCGACCCCAAGACCAAAAGTTACACTTTCACTCCCGAAGGACGGCCGGCGACCGCATTCCTGTTCAATCTCATCTCCACACTGCAGTTTAGTGGCACGGTCCCGATGATTGACATTCAAGCCTACGCCCGTTGGCTGACATAGCGGAGCTGAATCGCCAACATCTTCTTCAAGCGTTCGACGGGAAAATGAGAAGTTTGACGATCAGGCACTTGAAGATCTGGTCACGTCACCACTTTGTGACCATGCTTGGTAAGCGGTCAATGATGACTCTTCCGAATTTAAAGTTAGCTTAGCGAGCCATTGTTATAAGAAAATTTTACGTTAGGAGAGTTCAGTGAGGCTACGATTTGCAGCCACTGTTGTTCTCATATCCGTTTTTGCATCCGCTGCGTCGGCGCAGGAATTTAAGGAGTTGTCCGAGTTCGCCCAAAGCATTTGTGGCGACATTCCGGAGGGCAACTATACAAAGACAGCCATACGCGGAAAAGTGGGCGCAAACGCCGGATTATTGGCCAAGCTCTTGAGCGGGAATGCAGAAATCAATGCCGAGCGCGTTGATGAGGTTTACAAAGGAATCCCATTCGACAAGCTACCGGAGAACATTCCGACGGTTGCTATGTGCAAGTCAGAACTCGTCAAGATCATACTTGCAAGAAAGAAAGTGAGCCTGAAGCGTTGCCGTCTGAAAGATTTCGGCCAAGAGGGCTGGAATCAGAATGAGATCTACGCCAATTCCTCAGGCTGGATGGACGGCGGGCACGATCAGGGCCAGTGGTGCAACCAAGTCGCCAACTCGTTTATTGTGACACGGCAAGTCGGGCCGTTGAGTACCTGGACGAAAATCAGTTCCGGCGAAGAGAGTCGAAAGGACACTTGGGGCCATGTCACCTACAAGTACAGCTGTACTGTAAAGGTGAGCTGGGACCCTCTGTATTCTGAGCGTGAGGACGCGCGCTGCGGTACGGTAGAACAGTAGTCGATCGCTGTGAGATCAATCGATCGAAAAATGCGGACGTTCTCGTGGTGATTTCAAGAAGTCGACAAGCGGTGAAGCGGCCGGGGCTTGGCGAAAGTTATTAACGCTGGGTGTTCGCCGTTGGTGTGGGGAAGGCCCTCTGCAGAGCTTCGGTGAGCGCCGACAGGCGCCGCTCGAAGTAGACTAGCGATTGACGTGTGTGCTTTTCCCACTCGTCCCAGGCCATTGAATGGCCGGGCGGTCGCTCGGGATCGTCCAATACTGAAGAACGCGAAGCAATCTGCGATCGTGTCGACCGGACCATGCCGACCAGGTCGTCGAAATTGATGTCGGGATTGGGTTTGAACGATTCGGTCAGCGTGTAGCGAATACTTTCTTCGTCACGTGCCTCCGCCGCATCTTCCATAGTGCGAAGGCTGCCCTCGGAGAGTAACTCGGCTGCAAGCTCGTCAATTCGTGCGACCCTGCATTTCACGTCCCTCTCTGCTTGGCCGTCCGGCAGACGGCTCGTCGCCCTGCAAAGCGAACTGATGAACTCGAGAAGTTCGAAGAATGTCGTTGGCTCGCACTCGGTCAATGTTGGGTGCGCGGCTAAGAGCTCGGCGATAGGCGCGGAGAGCGTGTTGAAATAGGATCGAAAGAGCGCGGACTGGCCCGCAAGTGGTGAGGGTATTCGCACTCCATCAAGTGCGCTCATTTCTTCAATGTTGCTGGGTGACAGAATCCGTGTGCAGATGCTGTCGGTGACGTCTTGGAAATGTGGTGATTTCTGCAACCAAGCCGGGGTCACTTTGAGTGGGTGCGTAGCTGCGAACTCGGTCGCACCAGCTGCTCGAAAGGCCGCCGCGATCAGTGCGGAACAGAAAATTCCTTCATCTCCAGGCAAGGATTGGGGGCGGCCTGGAAGTACTGATGCAATGGCGCGCGCCACGGAGTAGCCCTTCGCGAAAAATTTCATCGCGGCGCTCGCGGCCAATTTCGCTACGGCCTGGTTAGGATAGCGAAGAACCCGGATATGTCGAAGGTCGTGAACGAAGCAGGTTTGCGCGCTCAGATTTGAGACGCCGTCACCAATCGCTTCGATGAGCGTGGGCGGCACCGTACACATTAGTGCATGGCTGAAATCGCCCCGCGAAAATAGGGCGATCAGACTAGAAGTGAGTTTACCCTTGATCGCTGACGCCTCCGCGTTTCTCGTCAGGAATACATCGCCGGGCTGCATGGCCGCTAAATTGAGCTTGAAAACGTAGAGGCCGTCGTATCGTGGATTTCGTACAGTCATGGATAGTGTCATCGCAGCGTAATGATGTATCATCACGGAGCATGAAGTGGCCTTAGAACCAGTGTCAAGCCATTCTAATCGAAAACTCTTTGGCGACGCTGGTGCCGTCGTCTTTTCTTGTTTAGCCAACGACAACCGAAATCACGTCGGCGGTTCGGGCCAATAAGGGCGCGCGTAGTGGTTGCGCCTTTGGGGTGAGCTGATCCAGCCCATCCGTTGTCCGTCGTTACCTCGCCACCAGCGCCACCACACTATGGTGGAGTCCGGGGCAGAGTCGGCGAAGATGTATTCGCTGTCGGGAGGGATGACCTTGCCTCTCCGGAGCACGATTTCGACCATGCCGTCGATCGAGGTTTGATCCGTGGTGATTTCGTCTGTGATGTCGAAGCGCGGTGCGTCGTCGTCCACCAGGAATTGCACAGGCTTGCCGTCATGCACGAATTGCGTCATTCCGCGCCGAAACTCTTCCGACACGCCGAAATGACCGGGGCGGTCGAAGATTGCTTCTTCGGGGATGAAGCGAACAAGCGGCGGAAAGCGGGCGCGATACAGCTCCATCAGCCAGTCCATGCGGCGCTCGCCAAAGACTTCTTCGAGCGTCGGCAAGGATCGTAGGGCCGGAGCCGCGAGAGCGGGCAGGGCTGCGGTTGCAGCGAGCCCGCCCATCTGCGCCAGGATTGTGCGGCGAGAGACTAGCATTCGTTTAGATACTGCCCCAGCACAGCCAGCCTGAAATAATAAAGCGTCGGCGATTTGAGCCAATAGCGTCCGTCTTCTGGATCAGGCCAGCCGACAGACTTCCAGTCGTCGCCGTGCCACCATCGAATGCGCCATGGATCAAGTTTGGGGACGCCTTCCTCGAGATTGCCCGGCATTCGTCCGAACATGAGGAAGACCATGACGACATGGCCCTCAATGTGCGCCCGGACATGGCGAAGGCCCTCGTCCGATGTGATGATGTCGTCAAAATCGACGAATTGCTCGAACGGTCTGCCATACAGCACGAACTGAACGAAATTCTCTCGGAATTCTGGCGATACCCGGAAGCGATCGTTGGCATCGAGCAGAGCCGTCTCATTGCTGATGGTCGTCAGCAGATAGTCATTGCTCCGAAACTTCTCGCGCAAGGCCGTGATGCACTCTGCCCCAAACAGCTCTTCCAGAGTCGGTGCTGCGGAATAGTTTAATGCAAGGGCAGGGGTAGGGGTAGGGGTAGAAAGCGCACTGGCAAGCGCTGTTGCGCCAAGCCCGGTTACGACCGTACGGCGCGATAGATCGGAATATCGCTGTCTTGCAAAGCCCGGCATGGCGTTCTCCGATGGTCGATAGACCTGTTCGGGAAGGCCCGCATTTGCGCGGTGACCACGGAATCCTACAGTCCGGTGGAATCCCGCGTAAAGAGTCCATGATCGTCGATCGCTCAAAAACTGTTTCAGCGCGATCCGGAGTGATCAGCAGCGGCGCGGCTGGTCCTCGCGATAGCGAGGCGGCAATCCGTTGATAAGATTGCAGGCCACGCGATACAGCTCGTAGGTACCGACCTTGTCGAAGCGCTCAGAGATGGGAGCGGCCCAAAAGCGGGCCGAGGGGTAGCCCAGATCGTGCCAATATTTCTCAAGGCGAGCGGCCAGAGCCGTAGCACCCCGACGGCTCAGCATCTCCGGGATCTCCGGCTTTCTCTGTGGCGGTGGATCCGGCGGGAGGGCCTCGGCTTCAACTTGGTCCGGTGGTGACTGCGGGTAGTAATCGTCCGGCCGGGCGCATGGCTGCGCACAAGGGACAGCGGCGCCCTCACGTCGCGCTTGCTCGGGATCGCCTGACAGGCGGTCCCGCCCGGCCGGTTGGAATGCCTGATCGGCGGCAATATCAAACGTCAATTCGTCGTTGATGAGTTGGCTTTCGGTCATGATGGCCCCCTTTCCGCTGGCGGCATATTGGCAGGGGGGCTGATCGATGACGGGCAGGCCCGGAACCATTCCAGTCGTTTGATCTTCGTCAACTTGAACTCATCCAAAGGCCTTCCCGCAAGCGAAAGCACTCTTTCGAACAAGTTTCCCGAAGCGGTACGAATAAGTTGTTGTTTCGGCTTGGTGCATCAACTGCATCCTTCCCGAAATGCATTGCCCTTCTGCATGCGATTGCATGAGGGGGCGCGCCCGCTGACGCGGGCCGGGCTTTCGTGAACCGAGCCCCGGCTGCGCCAGGTCTCGGCCCTTCGGGCTTCAATCCCTCGCGCGGTGTGGCGCATGGCGAAGCCATGCACGTCTATGTGTGAGTGCTAAGGGGCGCTGCCCCTCGCGCGCGCAAGGCATCCACGCACGCGCCGCCGCCTCCGCACGTCTCCCCGCACATTTTAGTTTTGAAGAAGGAGCGGGGACCCTCGTGCGGACCCTCGGCGTCGCGCGCGCGGAGCCTCCTTGCACTTGCTACCCCCGGTCTCGCCGACGGGCAGGGGTGCAGCAGCTGCTGCACCCCATGCCTAAAGGAGATCATCATGAAACTACTCACCCAGTCCCAGATCGATCAGTTACTTGAAAACGGCCGCGTCAATGCGGCCCATATCGGCAAGGACGGCAAGACGGAAGACTTCAAGCCCGTCGTCAAGCTGTTCTGCCCGTGGACCGATGCCGTCTGGCTGATCAGTGAATTGAACCCCGACGACCCGGACCTTGCTTTCGGCCTCTGTGACCTTGGCTTTGGCTGCCCCGAGCTCGGCGACGTGCGCCTTTCCGAACTGGAAAGCGTGACCGGCCCCATGGGCCTCAAGGTCGAGCGCGATCTGCAATTCACCGCCAATGCCACCTTGAGCGAATACGCAGCCGAAGCCCAGCGCATCGGCGCAATCGTCGCGTGAGGGAGGCAACCATGCAAAAGGACCTCTATCAAAACATCACCGACCAGATCATCCAGCAGCTGGAAGAAGGCACGCGGCCATGGCTGAAGCCATGGAGCGTACAACATGCAGCCGGGCGCATCACGCGCCCGCTGCGGGCTAACGGCATCCCCTATCAGGGCGTCAATGTCCTGATGCTTTGGATGGCCGCCCTTGAGCGCGATTTCTGCGCGCCGGTCTGGATGACCTTCAAACAAGCAATCGACCTCGGTGGCCATGTACGCAAGGGCGAGAAGGGCAATCTTGTCGTCTATGCTGGTCGCATTCGGCGCACGGAGACCGACCCCGCCACGGGCGAAGAGTCCTCAACCGAAATCCCGTTCCTCAAAGGCTATACCGTGTTCAACGTCGAACAGGTCGACGGCCTGCCGGATCACTTCTATGCCAGGCCCGCGCCACGCGCGGACGTGGTACAGCGGATCGAGCGAGCAGAAGCCTTCTTTGCCGCAACCAAAGCCGAAACCCATCACGGCGGCACCCGGGCCTGCTATGTCATCTCGCAGGACCGTATCGACCTGCCGCCCTTCGAAGCCTTCCGCGATCCCGAAAGCTACTACGCCACGCGCGCCCATGAGACCATCCACTGGACCCGCCATGAATCCCGCCTCAACCGGGAATTCGGGCGGAAGCGCTGGGGCGATGAAGGCTACGCGATGGAAGAGCTTGTCGCCGAACTCGGCTCCGCCTTCCTGTCCGCTGATCTCGAACTGACGCCGGAAGTCCGCGAGGATCACGCCGCCTATATCGGCAACTGGCTGGAAGTGCTGAAGCGGGACAAACGGGCCATCTTCACCGCTGCGTCTTATGCGCAGCGGGCTGTCGACTTCCTGCACGGCCTTCAGCCGCAGCAGCTTCAGGCGGCCGCAGCATGACCGCGCGCAGCTCCGAACAACTCGGCTTCGGCGAGCTACTCGCCGAAGCCGAAAGGCAGAACGATCACCAGCAGCAACGGCGCGAAGCCGCGCATCTGCCGGACACGCTGGAAAAGGCCGTGCCCTATATGCGCGGTCTGATCGACCGGCACCACGCCGCCATGCTCGAAGCGGACGAGGCAAAGGCGATGGCGCTTCGCGCCGAGGCGGACCTGCTTGCCAACAAGCTTAATGCCTTCGAGCCCGGCATTCTCGCCGGGCCCGATGCGCCGGGCTGCATTCTTGACCGGGAGACGCGGGCGCGGGAAGACGAGGTGCCCCTATGGGGCCAATCGGGTTGCTTCGAGATTACGGTGCTGGACATGCGTGCCCGCATCGAGCTTGAAGGAATTTTCGGGATCGCCTCGTCGGTTGTGGCGTGGCTCGGCTTTGCGGCTCACGCGGTCGATCGGGACAAACCGTTTATCAGCCAGACGGGCTACCGCAGCTTTCTCGGACTGTCCGGCGATCTGGTGCCGAACCTCACACCGGATGAATTCGTGCGCAACGTGATAACGGCCCACATCATCCGCGACCTCAAGGGCAAGCTCGTTCCCATCAAGCCGAACCACAGGGGAAGTGCGTCAGGCGGGTGACCCCGTCAGGCCCGCTCGTCCGTCCCGCTGTCATAGTCGATCATGCCCGGTGCATAGGACGCATCGGACAGCACCCACATTCTTCCCGATGGTCCGAAACGGACAGGCAAGGCAAAGAAGTCTTCTTCTTGATTCTCGAAACAGGCCACGATTGCCCGGTCAAGCAACTGGTCGGCCTCGCTCATCGTCTTGATAGGCCTGATGCAATCGCAGGGGAGGCCGACGTCGTCGTCTGGATCAATCGTCATCACGCAATTTTCGCCGTTGTCTCGAATAAAGACGGCGCAGGGCATATTGGCGCGCATAATTGAAAGAAGTAGCTCCGCCGAACGGATTGGACGTTTTCTCCATCGCCGCATCGCGCTTCTCCGAAAGCCTGCGCCTATCTCCAGACAGCGACGAATTTGAGTCGGAGTTTCATGCGCGCCACGATCCGGGTGAGGTACGAACATGCGTCATTTCGGACGGCGATCGAAGTCGCTCTCGTTGACTGCCATAATTTCTTTGAAGCAAGCCCCTGCCTTGTAGAGAGGCCACCGGTTGCGATGTGCTGGCATGGACCATCCACAAAGGAGGAAATCATGGCCGATACATTCACCATTGGAAAACGACTGATCCCGCAAAACCAGCTCGCTTTTGTCGAGCCGTATGTCGCAACAGATCCGTCACCAATCCAGACTAGCCGCAACTTTCTGGCCCGCGCTGTGCTGCTCAACCGCGACAGCATTCTGATCGAAGATAGTGTGGCGGACTTTGCAAGCGCCCACCGCTTTCTATTCGTCGCGGACGACCAGACCGCGATCAACCCCGCCATCCGCTTTGGCGTGGAGTTGTTCAGCCCCGCCGAGGGCTTCAAGCCATCAAAGCCCTATCAATCCCGGTTGCGCTGGCGCGATCTCGACGGCAACGACCAAAGCAAGCTGCTGCTCACAAGCCCGGAGAGCGTCCTTGAGCTGATCACCAACGGCGAGGCACTCGCCGACGCGCCGTCCGATGGCCGCCACCCGCCATCCAAATTGCGCCGAACAAAGCGACCGGCTCGCGGCAAATTGCCTACGAGGCAACCGCTCTAGTCGGTGTTCTGTATTTGGTTGCTAATGCAGACGTGGTGATTAAGCGCTCTGTCGCAAGGTTCGTGAAGGCAGTGAGGGCACCCGTCCCGCCTCAGGTTGTGGTGTAATAAGTGCAGAGGAGGAGCGTCTTGCGTCAGATGCGGATTATGCCGAAACGCGGCTGGTGAGCTCGATCGGCTAGGACGGCTGTGCGCGATGTTGGGCGCTGCCTTGTCGCTTATATTGGCTCAGGCATCGGGAGGAGATTTCCGCGGCGACCTTTTGAGCTAGCTCCAATTTAGTTACTTGTTCAATAGGAAACCTGCCACCTAGATCGCCTATTCGTAGTTCGGCCTCGTTGGGTACGCGGAAGAACACAGTCACGGAAGGAGCGTCGGGTCGTTCGCCCTTTGTGGTGCGCCCCTTGTTGCCATTAGGGGCGGACAATGCGAACCCGTTCTCCTGAAACTGCTGGTTCACGCACTTGTTCACTGACTCTTCCAGAGAGCGGTCAGGAGCAGGGCTTAAAGCCGAAAATACTGAGGCGGCTCCTAGGAGGGTTGCTCCGTAGACGGCGAGTCCAGTGAGTTTAGTAGCGAGCATCGTTAGTCCTATCTATGCACGACATACTAATCGGTTGGACATTTAGATCAAGCCGGATCCAGAGAAGGGCTAGGTCCGCAGATGAACAGTGGAATGGAGGACCCGTTAATAATAGTTAAAGCGCGCGTCTGTTTTGTTCGCGCCGCATTGCTTGTGTTGGAGTTGCCGCGTGTGCGTTTACTTCGTGCCTCTCCAATAGCGATATAGATTGCCGCCGCGAGGCGACGCTCTTCATCTTACATGGTAGGCGCTATTTTCTTGTCATGATCGATGATAGGGATCTGGGTCGAAGCACCCCGCGAGGCGCGGGATCTCCCAGTACGGCGCGCGACCCACGAGAAATGGATCATGCCTGCCAGCAAAGAAGGTCACCGCTTCATTGGGCGGCAGGCTCATCATTCGCTCGAACGGCAACAGGGGCATCTGGCTTTCGCTTAGCGTATCGCCCCGTTCCGATTTGAGAATGCCGCCTGAATAGGCCCGGCTCCGGCTCTCGCCTGTAAAGGTCCCGCCGCGCCGCTGCACATATTCGGCGGTCTCGACGTCAGTCGGCGTGAAGAACTGCACGAGACCACAGTTGGCAAGAATGCTCATCCACTGTGTGCCGTACACCGCCCGCAGCTGCGGCACGTCCTGCAGGAACGGCCAAAGCTGCAGATTGAACCCCGCTGCAAATCCGAAAGCGTTCGAAATGGCGGGTAATTGCTGAAGTCGTGCGAATTCATCGAGGATGAAGAGCACCGGATGCCCGCCCGGCTCTGCCGTAATCGTATCGATCGCCGAGGTGATTAACAGGCGCAAGAACCGGGAATAAGCGTCCATGAACTGCCCCGGCAGGATCAGGTAGACGGTCGTCGGCTTCCTTTTGAGCTGGCGCAGATCGACATCGTTGCCGGTCAGCGTGCCGAGGCTCGCCTCATCCGACAGCGCCGGATCGTCAAGAAAGCTTGTCTGTGTCACCGCTGTATTGATAGCGCTGGAGATATCCCGAGCCTCGGCGTCGAAGAAGCGGGCAATCGGCTGCCGAATGAAGGGATAGGGGCTCTTACGCATCGCGACCAGCAAAGACGCGGCATCGTCATTGCGGGCCGAGATGTCCGTCACCATCCGCCGCATCTGTGCAAGCGTGGCCGTGCGGCCGCGCGTTGCGACCAGATGCAGCATCAAGGCCGCCACCAGGTCGCGCGCCGTATCATCGAAATACGGATCGCGCGCCTGCGTCACGATCAGCGCTTGGGCCAGCGCCGCTGCTTCCGCAACCACGTTTGGACTCTTGATGTCCAGCCGGGAGAGCGGGTTATAGCGATGGCGAGGCAGATTCCACGGACTGCCGGTATGCAGGCCGAACGGATTGAGCACATAGACGTCATGGCCCAGAGCCGCGCGGTGACCGGCCGTCACCGCCGCGTTCTGCCCTTTCGGGTCAACCACCACCACGCTATGCGAGACCTGCAGCAGCGCCTGCACGATCACGGACGCACCCTTGCCGCTGCGTGTCGGGCCGAATGTGCACAGATGCCGGTTGTCCGTATAGCTGGGGAAGGTCTGGCGTTCCGGCTCGTAGCCATAGGGAATGGGAAAGCTCATCTCTGCCTCCTTCGCTTTAGCGCTCTTCGCTAAAGCCAGCCTTGCGGAAATCCTTGGCCGAGCCGAACTTGGCATCCGCCCGCCACTGACCGGCAATCGGCCCCATCCGCCAACCAAACATGAAGGGCAGGCCGGGAAGCAGCACCGCAGCTACCAGCGGCCAAATGGAATGCCATTGCCGGATGGCGACCATTCCCAGAAATAGCACGCCCAGCACAGCCCCGGTGATCACGGTCGAATGGCGGGCCCACACCTCTCGGCCAAACTTCCGCCGCTCGCGCTCATAGAGCATGCGGCATTGACCTCCCATCATGACCAGTGCCGCCACCGCAGCCAGCGTCAGCACGAGCGGCATGTCGGTCACAGCTCGCGGCGCAACCGCAAAGTAAACCACCAGCCACGCAACGCCATGCACCATCAGTGCCAAAGTGCTGGGCCCGATCATCCCTGCCAATTGTGAGGGGAGCCGCAGGACGAACAAGCCTCCCGCAATCACCAGCATCGCGACAAGGAAGGCTGCCGTTCCGTTAATCTTCAGCTCGACCGCAATCTCGTACCAAAGGCAGACCAGCAGCCCCAGTTTCCAAGCAAGTCCTCTGACCATGTCAATCTCCTCCATGCTGACACGCAGAATGAGATCACAGAGTCAGAGAGGCGCGCCTCGGAATTGTAAGTAATCGTCCACACTCCATCGCGACGGATGGAAGTACGTTTGATTTTGAAAGGTGATGAGCCAGCAAACGCATTGCAGCGCGTGATATGGGGTTTGGCCTAGAGCGTAGCGAGATGTGGTTTGCGGTACCGCAAACCACTCGCCGGGGCTGACGAGGCCCCGGACCCATATGAGGACGCATGCGCTCTGCTAACAACGAGCAGACATGGCCCGACCGAACAAAACCGAAAGGCGCGATCAGCAGCTCAACCTGAAGCTGACAGTCAGGGAGCTGGCCTGGCTTCGCGCACGGGCGGCGTCTGTTGGGATGCGTCCGGTCGATTTTGGGCGCGCGCAGCTGTTGTCCGACCGTCCGATCAAATTGCCTCCGCGCACAAGTGCGCCACATCTCGATCCTCTTTTCATCGCGCAGATGTCGCGGATCGGAAACAACCTCAATCAGATTTCGCGGAATTTCCATCGGTTGCAGGTGCCAGAGCCGTCGGAATTGCGCTCCCTCCTCGAAGCGATCCGCGAAATCATTCGAAAGGCGTCCACCGATGGTGCCTAAGCTGTTTCGATCAGGGAAATCGTTCAAGAAGGCCGGGATGTACCTATTGCACGATCCGGCCAAGGCCAGCACCTCGAACCGGGTGCCCTGGACCCACACCATCAACCTTGCAAGCGATCATCCGTCGCTTGCCATCGACGAGATGTACTGGACCTTTCGGAGCGCCGACCAACTGAAGCGGCAGGCCGGATTGAAGGCGGGTGGTCGTCCGCTTGAGTACCCGGTGCGCCATATCTCCTTGAATTGGCATCCCTCTGAAAGCCCGTCGCGCGAGCAGATGATCGAGGCCTCAGAATCGTTCTTGGCCCATATGGGCTGGGACGAGCATCAGGCACTCGTGGTTTGCCACACGGATAAGCATCCCCATGTCCACTTGATGGTGAACGCCGTTCATCCGGAAACTGGCCGGGCGCTCGAC
>NZ_QTKI01000119.1:0-12211 GCF_010820945.1 Rhodopseudomonas sp. BR0C11 | reverse complement strand
GGTCAGCGCCAGCATGACGAAGTTGCCGGGCATCCTGCTGGCGCTGACCGGCGCACTCGGCTTTGCGCTCGGCACCATCTTCCTGAAGCGGTTTCCGATCGCGCTGCCCGGTGCCACGTCGGCGGCGTGGCAGATCGGGCTCGGCTGCATTCCGGTGGCGGTGATTGGGCTTGCGTTCGAGGTCCCGCACGCCTCGGTGCTGACGCCGCTCGGCTGGGCCGGGCTGGTGTATCTCGTCGTGATCCAGTTCTGCGTCGCTTACGTCTGCTGGTTCGCCGCGTTGCAGCGGCTGCCTGCATCGGTCGCGGCGATCGGCACCATGGCGACGCCGGTGATCGGCGTGATCGCCTCGGCGGTCGCGCTGCACGAGCCGCTCGGCGTCGGCCAGATCGCCGCGCTGGTGATGACGCTGACCGGCGTGGCGCTGGCGACGCGGTCCTGATCCACGGCAATTGCCGGTGGACCGCGCCGCGCACGGCCTGATACAAAATGCCGTCGCCGCCATCTCACGAGCGGCGCGGACAACGAACAAGACCCCAGGGGCATGAAATGACGTCCAACACGAAGAAGCTGCTGGTGACGGAATCGTTGTCGCAGCGGGGCAGGGCGCTGATCGCCGCACGCGGCGATATCGAGATGATCGAATTTCCCAACATGATCTCGGCGGAGGATTTCGACGCGCTGCTGCGCGCCGAGGCGCCGGTGCACGGCGTCGCGCTCGGCGCCACAAGGTTCGGCGAGCGCGAACTCGACGCGGCGCAGGAGATGCGCGTGGTGGCGCGGATCGGCGTCGGCTTCGATGCGATCGACGTGCCGGCGCTGAACAAACGCAAGGTGCCGCTGATGACCGCCGGCACGGCGAATTCGCCCTCGGTCGCCGAACAGGCGCTGTTCATGATGCTGACGCTGGCCAAGCGCGGTGCCGAGCTGCACGCGCTGGTGAAGACCGGCGCCTGGGCGACGCGGCTCGGGCTGCTGCCGTTCGATCTGTTCGGCAAGACCGTGCTGATCGTCGGCTTCGGCCGGATCGGCACCCGCACCGCCAAGCGCTGCCTGGCGATGGAAATGACCGTGCTGGTGTACGACCCCTATGTGCCGGCGGCAGCGATCGAAGCGGCCGGCTGCAAGGCGGTGGACGATCTCGCCGCGGCGCTCCCCGACGCCGATTTCGTCAGCCTGCACTGCCCGAAGACGGCGGAGACCACCGGGCTGTTCGACGTGGCGCTTCTGTCGAAGATGAAGCCGACCGCGTATCTGATCAACACCGCGCGCGGCGGCATCGTGGTCGAGCAGGCGCTGTACGAGGCGCTGCTCGCGGGCAAGCTCGCCGGCGCCGGGCTCGATGTGTTCGAGCAGGAGCCGCCGCCGCACGGCCACAAGCTGTTCGATCTGCCCAACGTGATCATCGCGCCGCACGTCGCCGGCGTCACCCGCGAAGCGCTCGACCGGATGGGCGAGCAGACCGCGCGCAATATGCTGAGCGTGCTCGACGGCGATCCGATCCGCGTCAACGTCGTCAATCAGGACGTGCTCGGTTAGTTGGACGCGCGGCGCTCATCACCTCAGCGCACGTCATTGCGAGAACCCGGATCGGCGCTCCGCGCCGCCCGAGCACAGGCTCCGCGAAGCAATCCAGGGCCGCAACTCCGAGATTGGATTGCTTCGTCGCTTCGCTCGCAATGACGCCTCAAACATCATTGCATCATCACCAAAACAAGATTCGGGGAGAGGTCCATCATGGCGTTCAAGGAGTACGGCGATTACGACGGCGTCGGGCTCGCCGAACTGGTCCGCAGCAAGCAGGTCACGGCGGACGAACTGCTGGACGAAGCGATCGCGCGGACCGATGCGCTCGATCCCAAGCTCAATTCGGTGGTGGTCCGGCACGACGACTACGCGCGCAAGCAGATCGAAGCCGGCCTGCCGCAGGGGCCGTTCACCGGCGTGCCGTTTGTCTTGAAGGATCTCGACCTGCTCGCCGGCACCCGTACGACCTTCGGTGCCAGCCTCTACAAGGATTTCGTCGCGCCCCACACCGGCACGCTGACGGGACGGTTTCTCGCTGCCGGCGTGACGATCTTCGGCAAGAGCGCCAGCCCGGAATTCGGCCTGATGCCGACCACGGAGTCGCGGTTGCATGGGCCGACCCGCAATCCGTGGAATATTGATCACTCCTCGGGCGGCTCGTCGGGCGGTGCTGCGGCGGCCGTCGCCGCGCGCATCCTGCCGGTGGCGCATGCCAGCGACGGCGGCGGCTCGATCCGGATTCCGGCCTCCGCCTGCGGCGTGTTCGGGCTGAAGCCGACGCGGGCACGCAATCCGATCGGGCCGGATCGCGGTGAGGGCTGGGGCGGCTTCGCCTGCGGTCACGTCGTAAGTATCAGTGTCCGTGATAGTGCGGCGATGCTCGATGCGCTGCACGGCCCGGAGCCATCGAGCCCCTACGTTGCGCCGCCGCCCGAGCGTCCGTTCGCCGAGGAAGTCGGGCGTGAACCGGGGCGGCTGCGGATCGCGTTCACCGACCGCTCGACCTATGGCGATGCGATCGATCCGGAAGTCGCGGCGGCGGTGCGTGATACCGCTAGGCTACTCGAAGGTCTCGGTCACCACGTCGAAGAACGCGCGCCGGTGCTACCTGCCGATCCGGCGCAAGTGATCGCCACCATCGTTGCCTGCAACACCGGCCTTGCGGTGCAGCTCGCCGAACAGACAGTCGGCCGCGCGATGACCGAGCGTGACTTCGAAGTGCTGACGCTGGCGTCGGCCGCCAATGCACGCAAAGCGAGCGGTGTCGATTATTGCGCGGCGCAGCTCGCCGCGTTCCAGATCTCACGCGCGATGGCTGATTTCTTCGCCAACGTCGATGTGTTCTTGTCGCCGACACTCTGCACGCTGCCGCTGCGGATCGGCGAGATCGATACCATGGCGCACGACCTCTCCGGGATCAGCCCGACGCTTCGTCGGTATATTCCGGGCACGAGTTTGTCTAATATGTCCGGACAACCGTCGATGTCGGTGCCGCTGGCCTGGAGTGCGAGCGGCCTGCCGATCGGCATGATGTTCGCGGCGAAGTTCGGTGACGAAGCCACGCTGTTGCGTCTTGCTGCGCAGCTCGAGCGTGAACGGCCGTGGAAAACTCGGCGCCCACCGGTCTGTGCCTCGACATAGCCACACAAAATAGAAACCAGCGACCATTGTCTGCGTTGACGTGTTCGGCCTTGGTGTTGTCTTCAGGCCGACTAGAGGAGCTTTGTATTGACTGCCAACGACCCGACCGATGAAGCGCTCGCGGCGATCGCGAGCATCTTCGAAAAGCCCGACGCCAAGGCGGAGGCGCGAGACGAAGTGGTGCCGGAGGAGGGCTCGCCCTCTGTCCCGCCGTCGTCCGATGCCGACGCGCAGGGCGACGAGCCTGTTGCGGCCGAGGCGATATCCGACAGCGATGCCTCCGACTCCGAGTCCCGCGCTGAGCCGGCGAAGGCGGCCGACGAGGCCGCCTTCGCAGCGGCGCCGGAGCCCGACGACGGCGACGACGATCTCGAACGCTATACGCGCGAGGGCCCGGGACCGCTGGATGCGCTGCGCTTCAAATGGCGCATGCGCCGCGACGATCGTGGTTATTTCGTCGACGAGACGATCGGCGCCAGCGTGCATCCGATTTCCAGCGGGCCGATGTCGCGCGCTGATGCCATCGCCTTCATCGAGGCCCGCGACCAGGAGACCCGGCGCCGGTTCGAGGCGCTGCGCCACGAGATCGTGATGGGCCCGTCTGAGCGGGGCTATGACGAGGACAGTGACGAGCTCGACGACGCGCGCTAAGCAAGGGCCGCGCTGAGCCGGCCTGTGGTTTCCACCGCCTGCGGCCGCTCGTGCGCCGCATATTCCACCACCTGCGGCGGTCAAACGACGGCAGCGCCCGCTCTGCGGCAAGCTGCCGCACCACCAGGACTAGATCAATGTACCAGAGCCTTGAAGCCGACCTGCGTTCACTTGCGGATGCGGGGCGGCGACGCAAGCTCCAGCCGCGCGCCGGTGTCGACTTCACATCCAACGATTACCTCGGCCTTGCCGAGTCCGACGAACTCCGCCAGGCCGCCGCCGATGCGATCGCGCGCGGCGTGCCGGTTGGAGCCGGCGGTTCGCGCTTGCTGCGTGGTAATCACGAAGAGCACGAAGCGCTGGAAGCCGAAGCGGCCGATTACTTCGGTGCGGAGAGTGCATTGTATCTCGGTGGCGGATTCAGCGCCAACCATGCGATCTTCGCGACGCTGCCGCAGCGCGGCGACCTCGTGCTGTACGACGAACTGATCCACGCCAGCGTGCATGAAGGCATGCGCCGCGGTCGCGCGACCTGTGAGAGCATCCCACATAGCGACATCGACGCCTTCGATATGCGGCTGCGGCAATGGCGAGCCGGTGGTGGCCGTGGCCGCGCCTGGATTGCGGTCGAAAGCGTGTACAGCATGGACGGCGACAGCCCGCAGCTCGACGAGCTGGTTGCGGTGGCGGATCGGCACGACGCTATTCTGGTGATCGACGAGGCGCATGCTACCGGCGTCTGCGGGCCGGAGGGGCGGGGACTGGCTGCCTCGTTCGAGGGCCGCGCCAACGTGATCACGCTGCATACCTGCGGCAAGGCTCTGGGCACCATGGGCGGCTTCGTGCTCGGCCCGAAGATCGTCCGCGACTTCCTGGTCAACCGGGCGCGGCCGTTCATCTTTGCCACCGCGCCGTCGCCGCTGATCGCCGCGGTGACGCGGGCGGCGCTCGACATCAGCCGCACCCGGCCGGAGCGGCGGGAGCGGCTCGCGTCGCTGGTCGCGTTCGCGGATCGCGAGCTGAAGCAGCGCTGCGGCATCACCTCGTCCGGCTCGCACATCCTGCCGATCATTGTCGGCGCCAACGCCACCGCGGTGGCGCTGGCGGCCTCGCTGCAGCGGCGCGGCTTCGACGTCCGCGCGATCCGGCCGCCGACCGTGCCCGAAGGCACTGCGCGGCTGCGCATCGCGCTCAGCGCCAATCTGTCGGAAGATGTGATCGCCTCGCTGTTCGCGGCGCTCGCCGAAGACATGAGGGCGGCAGCATGAGCGCGCGGATCATCGTCACCGGCACCGACACCGGCATCGGCAAGACCGTGTTTGCCGCCGCGCTCGCCGGCGCGCTGGATGCCAGCTATTGGAAGCCGGTGCAGTCCGGCCTCGAAGACGAGACCGACGCCTGCGCGGTGCAGCGGCTGTCGGGACTTGCCGCCGATCGCATCCTGCCGGAACGCTACCGGCTGAAGACGCCGGCTTCGCCGCATCTCGCAGCGGCGATCGACGGCGTCAGCATCGATTACAATGCGCTAGAACTGCCTGCAGTGCCGCGTCCGCTGGTGGTCGAGGGCGCCGGTGGACTGATGGTGCCGCTGACGCGCGAAGTGACTTACATCGACGTGTTCGCACGCTGGCGCGCGCCGCTGGTGCTGTGTGCCCGCACTTCGCTCGGCACGATCAACCACACGCTGCTGTCGATCGAAGCGATCCGGGCGCGCGACATTCCGCTGCTCGGCGTCGCCTTCCTCGGCGACGAAAACGCCGACTCCGAACAGATCATCACCGAGCTCGGCCGCACCCGCCGCCTCGGCCGCCTGCCGCGGCTGGCTACGCTGGAGGCGGCCGCGCTACGCGCTGCGTTCGCGGCGGCGTTCGATCCGCGGGACTTTGTTGGAGACGCGCCATGAGCCACGCCTCGCCGGTCTGGCATCCATTCACCCAGCATGCGGTGCAGGGTGAAACCCCGACGATCGTGCACAGCGAGGGCGCCTGGCTTCAAGCCGATGACGGACGGCGGATCTTCGATGCGATCAGCTCGTGGTGGGTGGTGACGCATGGCCATCGCCATCCGACCATCATCTCGGCGATCAAGCAGCAGGCCGATCAGCTCGATCAGATCATCTTCGCCGGCTTCACCCATCCGGCGGCCGAACAGCTTGCGCAGCGCCTGGTCGAGATCACGCCGCCCGAGCTGACACACGTGTTCTACTCCGACAGCGGCTCGACCTCGGTCGAGGTCGGTTTGAAGATGGCGCTCGGCTATTGGCTGCATTCCGGTGAAAGCCGGCGGCGCATTCTGGCGCTTGAAGGCGCGTATCACGGCGACACGATTGGCGGCATGTCGGTCGGCGAACGCGGCGTGTTCAACGCGCCCTACGATCCGCTGCTGTTCGACGTCAGCCGGCTGCCGTTTCCGCGCGCGGGAGCCGAGCAGGCGACGCTCGACGCGCTGGAGCAGGCGTGCCGAGCCGAGGCGGTGGCGGCGCTGATCGTCGAGCCGCTGGTGCTCGGGGCCGGCGGCATGTTGATCTATCCGCCCTGGGTACTCGCCGAGATGGCGCGGATCTGCAAGGCGCACGGCGTGCTGCTGATCGCCGACGAAGTCATGACCGGCTGGGGCCGCACCGGCACGCTGTTCGCGTGCGAACAGGCGAACGTCGTGCCCGACATCGCCTGCTACTCCAAGGGACTGACCGGCGGCTCGGTGCCGCTCGCAGTGACGATGTGCCGGCGCGAGATCTTCGACGCGCATTTCTCGACCGACCGGCGCAAGACGTTCTTTCACTCCAGCTCCTACACCGCCAATCCGATCGCCTGCGCCGCGGCGCTGGCTAATCTTCAGGTGTGGGGAAGTGAGCCGGTACGGCAGCGGATCGACGATCTCGCCGCGGTTCACGCCCGCGCGCTCGATCGTTTTCGCGACGACACGCGCTTCACCAACGTCCGCCAGATCGGCACCATCGCGGCAGTCGATCTTCAGGTCGGCGACAGCGGTTATCTCGCCGACGTCGGGCCGCGGCTGTATGCGTACTTCATTGCTCGCGGTCTGTTGGTCCGTCCGCTCGGCAACACCATCTACCTGATGCCGCCCTATTGCAGCACGGCGGCGGAGATCGAGGCGGTGTATGAGGCGATTGCTGCGGCGCCCGAGGTGCTGGCGCGTAGCTGCGACGTAAGCTCGCTCTAAGACCTCATGGTGAGGAGGCGCGAAGCGCCGTCTCGAACCATGTGCCGCGAGCCCGTGCGGTGCCTTCATCCTTCGAGACGCCCGGCTCCGCCGGGCTCCTCAGGATGAGGGGCCCGTGCTTCGTTGGCGCTATCGCTTCAGCTGATCGATGAAGCATTCGAGGCGAGGGGGGAGAGCAGACTGTCTGCTGTTACT
The DNA here is from genome assembly GCF_010820945.1 of Rhodopseudomonas sp. BR0C11. Lineage (NCBI taxonomy): Bacteria > Pseudomonadati > Pseudomonadota > Alphaproteobacteria > Hyphomicrobiales > Nitrobacteraceae > Rhodopseudomonas > Rhodopseudomonas sp. BR0C11. The sequence continues at coordinate 5,014 of NZ_QTKI01000119.1, read as the reverse complement.
TCTTCGGGGTGAACGCCTGCGAGATCCGGGCCCAGGTCTTCTCGTACACCGCGGCGGTCTCATCGAGGCCGGCCTTGAGCGCGTTCCAGGTTTCGTCGCCAGCCGCCGACAATTGAGTCAGCTTCGGGCCGAGCGTCTTTTCAGTTTCTTCGGTCCAGCGGCGGAGCTGGGATTCCATTTCCTTGCGGCCCTGTTCGAGCGCCGCGGCGGTGCCGGTCTGGATCGTCTCCAGCGACGACAGGAACGACTGCCGCTGTGCTTCGGCGCGGGCGGCGAGCGCATCCTTGACCAGCCCGGCCTGATCGCCGGCCGTGCCGAGGAATTTCTGGAACGCCAGTTCGACCTCGTTCCACTGCGCCGAGACCGCCGACAGCGCGGCGTCGGTCACCTGTTTGGAGGCGCCGAGATCGGCCTGCAGCGCGTTGACTTGCGTCTGGAAGGCGTCACGCGCGGTGCGGAGCTGCGCAAGGGCTTCCTGCGCCTTGGCACTCGAAGCATCGCCGAGCTTGGCGGCCGCTTCCTCGATCTTGGCGATCGTCGCGGCGGACTCGTCGAGTTTCTGCTTGGTCCATTCCAGATAGGCTTGAGTGAGATCGGGCTTGGTCATGGCAGCTTCCTTTTGAAGTCAGGCCGTGGGTGATGGTTGGGCTCCGAACGCGGAGCCGAGCGGGGGATGGACGTCGGACGGGGCGCCTACGCCGATGCCGAGCAGTTCGGCCAGCGCCAGCCGCCGGACGGCCGTCTCGACGGTCCGCTTTCGCTCGGCGTCGAATGTGTCCCAGCCGAGTGAACTCAGCATGACGTTGCGCATGGTGCGGAAGTTGGAGATCGCGCCGAGCACGATCGCGACCCGAACCTTCAGGTCCTCGTCGTCCGGCGAACGCCCGGTGGCGGCGGCCACTTCGGCGATTAGGGCTGCCTGAAGTCGTGCCACCGACTGGTAATAGATGATGCGGAAGGCATCGTCGGCGTCGCGCTCGCAGCGGACGAAGAACACCGTCCAGGCCTCGGGCTCCTCGTCGCCGGCGATGAACTGGAAGAAGCGCATCACCACCGCGTCGATGTGACGGGCGGGGTCGGCGCTGGCCGTGCGCAGCTGGTCGATCAGCGGCTCGATCCGGGATCGCATGTAGTCGGCGATCGCTTGCGCCGCGGCGAGGTACAGCTCGCGCTTGCCGCCGAAATGATAGGGGATCGCCGCCTGATTGACTTTGGCCCGCTCGGCGAGCTGGCGGGTGGTGGCGCCGTGGTAGCCGACCGAGCCGAACACCTCGATCGCTGCCTCGATCATCCGGGCGCGGGTGTCGTGGCTTTGCGAGCCGAGCGCGGGCCGGAGCAGGGCAGTGTGGCCGTTGGACTTCATCGTCGACGCCTCATTGGCATCTGTTTAATTCATTCGAATGAATGAGACCTTGCGCTGGATCAATCGTGTGCGCCCGCGCGCGATGGCCGCTGTCGCAGGCATAGGTGTGTCCTTCATGCTTTCACGCGGACGCATCACCTGTGCGCCTGGTTCGAGATGGTCGAGCCCGAGTCCTTTACGACGAGATCGTCCAGAGTGCCTGCCGCGGCACGGCGTTGTGAGAGCAGTTCTGTGTTTGACGCAGCGCCATCACCAAAAGAAAAAGGCGCCCCGCGAGGAGCGCCTTTCCCTATCTGGTATCGCGGAAGCGATTAGTACGAGTAGTACATCTCGAACTCGACCGGGTGCGGGGTCATTTCGAACCGCGCGACTTCGGTCATCTTCAGCTCGATGAACGCGTCGATGAAGTCGTCATCGAACACGCCGCCTGCCTTGAGGAAGGCGCGATCCTTGTCGAGGTTCTCGAGCGCTTCACGCAGGCTGCCGCAAACGGTCGGGATCTGCTTCAGCTCTTCCTTCGGCAGGTCGTACAGATCCTTGTCCATCGCCGGACCCGGATCGATCTTGTTCTTGATGCCGTCGAGGCCGGCCATCAGCATCGCCGCGAAGGCGAGATACGGGTTGGCCATCGGGTCCGGGAAGCGGACTTCGACGCGCTTGGCCTTCGGCGAGGTGGTGTAGGGGATGCGGCACGAGGCCGAGCGGTTGCGGGCCGAATAGGCCAGCAGCACCGGCGCTTCATAGCCCGGGACCAGACGCTTGTAGGAGTTGGTCGACGGGTTGGTGAAGGCGTTGATCGCCTTGGCGTGCTTGATGATGCCGCCGATGTAGTGGAGGCAGGTTTCCGACAGGTCGGCGTACTTGTTGCCGGCGAAGGTCGGCTTGCCGTCCTTCCAGATCGACTGGTGCACGTGCATGCCCGAGCCGTTGTCGCCGTACACCGGCTTCGGCATGAAGGTCGCGGTCTTGCCGTAGATATGGGCGACCTGATGGATGCAGTACTTGTAGATCTGCATCTGGTCGGCCATGTGGGTCAGGGTGTCGAACTTCATGCCGAGCTCGTGCTGGGCCGAAGCGACTTCGTGGTGATGCTTCTCGACCTTGACGCCCATCTTGGCCATCGCGCCAAGCATTTCCGAGCGCATGTCCTGCACGGAATCCTGCGGCGGAACCGGGAAGTAACCGGCCTTGGTGCGGATGCGGTGGCCGAGGTTGCCGCCTTCGTACTCGGTGTCCGAATTGGTCGGCAGTTCCGACGAGTCGAGCTTGAAGCCGGTGTTGTACGGGGTCGCCGAATAGCGCACGTCGTCGAACACGAAGAACTCGGCTTCGGGGCCGACGAACACGGAGTCGCCGATGCCGAGCGCCTTGACCTGGGCTTCCGCCTTCTTGGCGATGCCGCGCGGATCGCGGTTGTAGGGCTCGCCGGTCGACGGCTCGAGAATGTCGCAGGTGATCACCATGGTGGTCTCTGCGAAGAACGGGTCGATCGTCGCGGTCGACGGATCCGGCATCAGGGTCATGTCGGACTCATTGATCGCCTTCCAACCTGCGATCGAAGAACCGTCAAACATGGTGCCTTCGGAGAAGATGTCCTCGTCGATCATCGACACGTCGAAAGTGACATGCTGCCACTTGCCGCGCGGATCGGTGAAACGCAGATCGACGTATTTCACGTCGTTGTCCTTGATGGATTTCAGGACTTCTTTAGCGGTCGTCATGAGTACCCCTTTGCTACGGGTCGTCGTGAAATGGCGGCCGGATCGGCCGCCAGGTGATGCGATCAGGCGAGGGTTGATAGGCCGGGTGCTTAGATGGCGTCCAGTCCGGATTCGCCCGTCCTGATGCGGATGGCTTCTTCAATGTTGGAAACGAAAATCTTGCCGTCGCCGATGCGGCCGGTCTGGGCGGCGCGCCGGATGGCGTCGATCGCTTTCTCGACCAGGTCGTCGGCGATCACGATCTCGATCTTCACCTTGGGCAGGAAGTCGACGATGTATTCCGCGCCGCGATACAATTCGGCGTGGCCCTTCTGCCGGCCGAAGCCCTTGGCTTCCGTGACCGTGATCCCCTGCAATCCGACTTCCTGCAGCGCTTCTTTGACCTCGTCGAGCTTGAACGGCTTGATGATGGCTTCGATCTTCTTCACTTACACTCTCCCCGGACTTCCCACGTCGTGAGTCGGCATGTGTATGCCAGATTGCGCGACGCTGCGCAGTTGATCGATAACACCGCGGCCGACTGGGTGAGCAACACCATCCCCAAATCCCGCCAGGCCGGAACTCGGAAAACGGTCGCGCAGACCCCGCCTCAAAGAGGCGAGCGCGAGGGATCGAAACTGGCTTCCGTAAAAGCAGGGTCCGTGCCAATTTGCGCACCGGCCGATTATGAAGCTTTATCAGGATATTAATCGCCCGCAGCGTTCACTGAGCGGATGCAAAATGGGCTTTGCCTGATCAATTGTTCAGCAATCAGCCTACCGATTGTGCATTTGAAGGTTTTGTCCGGTCTCGCACCGTTGATGCTGCCTTCGCTGCAGGCGACTGTACCGGGAATTGGGCATGGAACTGTTGACGCCCGCTGAAATGGACCGCGCCGACCTTTTGACGATCGCAGGCGGATCGTCGGGCTTCGCGCTGATGCTGCATGCCGGCCGCCACGTCGCCCAGGCGGCGATCGATCTGGCCGAAGAAGGTCCGATCCTGGTGATCGCCGGCCCCGGCAACAACGGCGGCGATGGGCTGATCGCCGCGACCGAATTAGTTGCACTCGGCCGCACCGTGCACGTGATGCTGCTTGGCGAGCGCGAGGCTCTGAAGGGCGATGCGGCGCTGGCGGCGCGGGAGTGGAAGGGGCCGCTGCTGCCGTTCCTCACCCAATCGATCGGCTCGCCGGCGCTGATCATCGACGCGCTGTTCGGCTCCGGCCTCAACCGGCCGGTGAAGGATCAGGCGCTCGAAGTGATCGAGGCGGTGAACCATAGCGGCGTGCCGGTGCTGGCGGTCGACCTGCCGAGCGGCATCAACGGCGCCACCGGCGCGGTGATGGGCGCGGCGATCCGGGCGCGCGAGACCGTCACCTTCTTCCGCCGCAAGATCGGCCATCTGCTGCTGCCGGGCCGGCTGCATTGCGGTGAGGTCCGGCTGGTCGATATCGGCATCGAGCCCGGAGTGCTGGGCGAAATCCGGCCGCAGGCGTTCGAAAACGATCCCGATTTGTGGCTGCCGGACTTTCCGGTGCCGCGTGCCGACGGCCACAAATACGGCCGCGGTCACGCGGTGGTGGTGTCGGGCGAGCTGTCGCAGACCGGGGCGGCGCGGCTTGCTGCGCGGGGCGCGCTCCGTGCCGGCGCCGGTCTGGTGACCGTGGCATCGCCGCGCGATGCGCTGGCCGTGAATGCGGCGGCGCTGACTGCGGTGATGGTGCGGCCGGTCGATACGCCGGATGAGCTCGGCACGATGCTGGCCGACCGCCGTTTCAACGCCATCGGGATCGGGCCGGGCGCGGGGATTGGCGACGAGACCCGCCGCAAGGTGCTGGCGGCGCTGGCGGCCGGTGCCGCGGTGGTGCTCGACGCCGACGCGCTGACCAGCTTCGCCGGGCATCCGGAGGAATTGTTCGAGGCGATCAAATCGACCAGCAACCCGCAGG
>NZ_QTKI01000118.1:0-12274 GCF_010820945.1 Rhodopseudomonas sp. BR0C11 | reverse complement strand
CGCAGTTCTACTTCCGCACCACCGACGTGACCGGTGTGGTGCACCTGCCGGAAGGCACCGAGATGGTGATGCCGGGCGACAACATCGCGATGGAAGTGCACCTGATCGTGCCGATCGCGATGGAAGAAAAGCTGCGCTTCGCCATCCGCGAAGGCGGCCGCACGGTGGGCGCCGGCGTCGTCGCCGCGATCATCGAGTAAGCGGGGAATAGCGAATAGAGGGCGGCGGACGGATGTCCGTCCGCTGCTCACTACTCACCATTCGCGACACGAAAGAAAGAATACGGCAATGAACGGCCAGAATATTCGCATTCGCCTCAAGGCGTTCGACCATCGGATTCTCGATACGTCGACCCGTGAGATCGTCAACACCGCGAAGCGAACCGGTGCGCAGGTGCGTGGGCCGATCCCGCTGCCGACCCGGATCGAGAAGTTCACCGTCAACCGTTCGCCGCACGTCGACAAGAAGAGCCGCGAGCAGTTCGAGATGCGCACTCACAAGCGCCTGCTCGACATCGTCGACCCGACCCCGCAGACCGTCGATGCTCTGATGAAGCTCGACCTGGCCGCCGGCGTCGACGTCGAAATCAAGCTCTGAGATTGTAACGTCCGGTTATCGAACGGACAGAAAGAACAGGAAGCACGCCGATGCGCTCCGGAGTGATCGCACAGAAGGTCGGGATGACGCGGGTCTTTACAGAGGCCGGCGAGCATATCCCTGTGACCGTGCTGAAGCTTGGCAATTGCCAGGTGTTGGGCCACCGCACCACTGAGAAGAATGGCTACGTGGCGCTGCAAGTCGGTTCCGGCTCGCGCAAGACCGTGTATATGCCGAAGGCCGAGCGCGGCCAGTTCGCCGCCGCCAAGGTCGAGCCGAAGCGTAAGGTCGAGGAGTTCCGCGTTTCCGAGGATTCGCTGCTCCCGGTCGGCGCCGAGATCCAGGCCGATCACTTCGTCGTCGGCCAGTTTGTCGACGTCACCGGCACTTCGACCGGTAAGGGCTTCGCCGGCGGTATGAAGCGCTGGAACTTCGGCGGTCTGCGCGCCACCCACGGCGTGTCGGTGTCGCACCGTTCGATCGGTTCGACCGGTGGTCGTCAGGACCCCGGCAAGACCTTCAAGAACAAGAAGATGCCGGGCCACATGGGCGTCGATCGCGTCACCACGCTGAACCTGCGGGTGGTGCAGACCGATGTCGAGCGCGGGCTGATCCTGGTCGAGGGCGCTGTGCCCGGCACCAAGGGTGGCTGGATCCGCGTGCGTGACGCGGTGAAGAAGGCGCTGCCGGCGGATGCGCCGAAGCCGGGTAAGTTCCGGCTCGCCAATGGCGATGCGGCTGCGGAAGCGCCGGCCGCCGAGCAGGAAGGTGCGTGAGATGGAACTGAAAGTCACCACCCTCGAGGGTAAGGAAGCCGGTTCGGTCCAGCTCTCCGACGAGATCTTCGGTCTGGAGCCGCGCACCGACATCATTCAGCGTTGTGTGATCTGGCAGCTCGCGAAGCGGCAGGCCGGCACCCACAAGGCCAAGGGCCGCGCCGAAGTCTGGCGCACCGGCAAGAAGATGTACAAGCAGAAGGGCACCGGCGGTGCTCGTCACGGTTCGCAGCGGGTTCCGCAGTTCCGTGGCGGCGGTCGCGCCTTCGGCCCGGTGGTGCGTTCGCACGCCATCGACCTGCCGAAGAAGGTGCGTACCTTGGCGCTGCGTCATGCTCTGTCGGCGAAGGCCAAGGGCGGCGGTCTGATCGTGCTCGACAAGGCCGAGCTCGAAGCCGCCAAGACCAAGACGCTGGTCGGTCACTTCTCGGGCCTCGGCCTCGAGAGCGCGCTGATCATCGACGGTGCCGAGGTGAACAACGGTTTCGCCGCGGCGGCCCGCAACATCCCGAACATCGACGTGCTGCCGGTTCAGGGCATCAACGTCTATGACATTCTGCGCCGCAAGAAGCTGGTGCTGACCAAGGCGGCGGTCGATGCGTTGGAGGCGCGCTTCAAATGAAATCCATCGATCCGCGCCATTACGACGTGATCGTTGCGCCGGTCGTGACTGAAAAGTCCACGATGGCGTCCGAACACAACAAGGTCGTGTTCAAGGTGCAGGGCGGCGCGACCAAGCCGCAAATCAAAGAAGCCGTCGAAAAGCTGTTCGACGTCAAGGTGAAGAGCGTGAACACGCTGGTGCGCAAGGGCAAGACCAAGGCCTTCCGCGGCACCTTCGGCACGCAGTCGGACGTCAAGCGTGCGGTCGTGACCTTGGAAGAGGGCCACCGCATCGACGTCACCACCGGACTGTGAGGCGGGACCGACCATGGCATTGAAGACCTTTAATCCCACGACGCCGGGCCAGCGCCAGCTGGTGATGGTTGATCGTTCGGCGCTGTATAAGGGCAAGCCGGTCAAGCGGCTGACCGAAGGCAAGAACTCGAACGGCGGTCGTAACAACACCGGCCGCATTACCGTTCGGTTCCGCGGCGGCGGTCACAAGCAGACCTACCGCATCGTCGATTTCAAGCGCACCAAGGTCGACGTTCCGGCCAAGGTCGAGCGTCTGGAATACGATCCGAACCGCACCGCCTTCATCGCGCTGATCAAGTACGAGGACGGCGAGCAGGCCTACATCCTGGCGCCGCAGCGTCTGGCGGTCGGCGACACCGTGATCGCGGGCGCCTATGTCGACGTGAAGCCGGGCAACGTGATGCCGCTGGGCAACATGCCGATCGGCACCATCGTGCACAACGTCGAGCTGAAGATCGGCAAGGGCGGCCAGCTGGCCCGTTCGGCCGGTACCTACGCTCAGATCGTCGGTCGCGACCACGACTACGTGATCCTGCGCATGAACTCGGGCGAACAGCGCCTGGTTCACGGTCGCTGCATCGCGGCGATCGGTGCGGTGTCCAACCCGGACCACATGAACATCTCGATCGGCAAGGCCGGTCGCAAGCGCTGGCTCGGCCGTCGCCCGCATAACCGCGGCGTCGTCATGAACCCGATCGACCACCCGCACGGCGGCGGTGAAGGCCGCACCTCGGGCGGCCGTCACCCGGTCACCCCGTGGGGCAAGCCGACCAAGGGTAAGAAGACCCGTTCGAACAAGTCGACCGACAAGTTCATCCTCATCAGCCGCCACAAGCGGAAGAAGAAGTAAGGAAGCCGGACATGGTTCGCTCAGTCTGGAAGGGCCCGTTCGTCGAGGCCTCGCTGCTGAAGAAGGCCGATGCCGCGCGTGCGTCGGGCCGTCACGACGTAATCAAGATCTGGAGCCGTCGCTCGACCATCCTGCCGCAGTTCGTCGGCCTGACCTTCGGCGTCTACAACGGCCAGAAGCACGTCCCGGTGTCGGTGAACGAGGAAATGGTGGGTCACAAGTTCGGCGAGTTCTCGCCGACCCGCACTTTCCACGGCCACGCCGGCGACAAGAAGTCGAAGAAGGGTTGAGGACGAGACGATGAGCAAACCCAAGCGCGAACGTAGCCTGCCTGATAACGAGGCGAAGGCTGTCGCCAGGATGCTTCGCGTCTCTCCGCAGAAGCTCAACCTGGTCGCCCAACTGATCCGCGGCCGCAAGGCGTCGGCGGCTCTCGCCGACCTCGCGTTTTCGCGCAAGCGGATCGCGGTCGATGTTAAGAAGTGCCTCGAATCGGCTATCGCCAACGCCGAGAATAATCACGACCTCGACGTCGTTGCGCTGGTCGTCTCCGAGGCCCACGTCGGCAAGGGCATCGTGATGAAGCGTTTCACCCCGCGCGGCCGTGGTCGCTCGGGCCGTATTTTCAAACCCTTCGCGCAGCTGACGATCGTCGTTCGTCAGGTCGAAGAAGCAAGCGCTTAAGCGAAGGCGCGGGAGACTTTCGATGGGTCAAAAGATCAATCCGATCGGGCTGCGGCTGGGTATCAACCGGACGTGGGATTCCCGTTGGTTCGCCGGCAAGAACGAGTACGGCAAGCTGCTGCACGAGGACGTCAAGATCCGCGAGATCCTGCACAAGGAACTGAAGCAGGCGGCGGTCGCTCGTATCGTGATCGAGCGCCCGCACAAGAAGTGCCGCGTGACGATCCACTCGGCGCGTCCCGGCGTGGTGATCGGCAAGAAGGGCGCCGACATCGACAAGCTGCGTAAGAAGGTTGCCGACATCACCTCTTCGGACGTGGTGATCAACATCGTCGAAATCCGCAAGCCCGAGCTCGACGCGACCCTGGTCGCCGAGTCGATCGCGCAGCAGCTCGAGCGCCGCGTTGCGTTCCGCCGCGCGATGAAGCGGGCGGTGCAGTCGGCGATGCGTCTCGGCGCCGAAGGCATCCGGATCAACTGCTCGGGCCGTCTCGGCGGTGCCGAAATCGCCCGTATGGAGTGGTACCGCGAAGGCCGCGTGCCGCTGCACACCCTGCGCGCCGACATCGACTACGGCGTTGCGACCGCGTTCACGACCTTCGGCACCTGCGGCGTCAAGGTCTGGATCTTCAAGGGTGAGATCCTCGAGCACGATCCGATGGCCCAGGACAAGCGCATGGCCGAAGGCGATGGTGGCGGTTCGTCCCGTCCGCGCCGCGACGCCGCCTGATCGCGCAGAATTCGAATTGAGGGCGTAAAGCCATGATGCAACCAAAGAGAACCAAGTTCCGTAAGGCGCACAAGGGCCGCATTCACGGCGTTGCGTCCTCGGGCGCGACCCTGGCTTTCGGCCAGTTCGGCCTGAAGGCGATGGAGCCGGAGCGGATCACCGCGCGTCAGATCGAAGCCGCCCGTCGTGCGCTGACCCGTCACATGAAGCGTGCCGGCCGCGTCTGGATCCGCGTGTTCCCCGATCTTCCGGTGTCGAAGAAGCCGGCCGAAGTCCGCATGGGCTCCGGCAAGGGTTCGCCGGAATTGTGGGTCGCGCGCGTCAAGCCGGGCCGGGTGATGTTCGAGATCGACGGCGTCAACCAGCAGATCGCTCGCGAGGCGCTGACCCTGGCCGCCGCCAAGCTGCCGATCAAGACGCGCTTCGTCGCGCGTATCGCGGAGTAATCCTCATGGCTGAGATGAAGACTGCCGACATCCGTGCGATGAGCGAAGACCAGATGGACGACGCGATTCTGTCGCTCAAGAAGGAACGCTTCAACCTGCGCTTCCAGCGCGCCACGGGTCAGCTCGAGAACACCTCTCGGCTGCGCGAGGCTCGCCGCGACATCGCTCGCATCAAGACCATCGCCGCGCAGAAGCGCGCCGGCAAGACGAAGTAAGGACCTTTAGACATGCCGAAGAGGACCCTGCAGGGCGTGGTCGTCAGCGACAAGCAAGAAAAGACGATCGTGGTGCGCGTCGACCGCCGCTTCACTCACCCGATCTACAAGAAGACCATCCGGCGCTCGAAGAACTACCACGCGCACGACGAGAACAACCAGTTCAAGCCGGGCGACATGGTGTGGATCGAAGAGAGCAAGCCGATCTCCAAGTTGAAGCGCTGGACCGTCGTCCGGGGCGAACCGAAGAAGACCGCCTAAGCGCGCATTTGCGCATCAGTTTAGCGCGCGAATAGCGCAGCAGAGAGAGGACGAGGTGCATCAATGATTCAGATGCAGACCAACCTCGACGTGGCCGACAATTCAGGCGCACGCCGTGTCATGTGCATCAAGGTGATTGGGGGATCCAAGCGCCGGTATGCGACCGTGGGTGACGTCATTGTGGTCTCGATCAAGGAAGCGATTCCGCGGGGCAAGGTGAAGAAGGGCGACGTGATGAAGGCCGTGGTGGTCCGTGTCCGCAAGGACATCCGCCGCGCCGACGGCTCCGTCATCCGTTTCGACCGCAACGCCGCCGTTCTGATCAACAATCAGTCCGAGCCGATCGGCACCCGTATCTTTGGGCCGGTGCCGCGCGAGCTGCGTGCGAAGAACCACATGAAGATCATTTCGCTGGCGCCGGAGGTGCTGTGATGGCCGCCAAGATCCGTAAGGGTGACAAGGTGATCGTGCTGAGCGGTCGCGACAAGGGCCGCACCGGCGAGGTGTTTGAAGTCCGTCCGGACGCCGGCAAGGCGCTGGTTCGCGGCATCAACGTGGTCAAGCGTCACCAGAAGCAGACCCAGACCCAGGAAGGCGGCATCATCTCGAAAGAGGCGCCGATCGACCTGTCGAACATCGCGATCGTCGGCAAGGACGGCAAGCCGACCCGCGTCGGATTCAAGATTCTCGCGGACGGCAAAAAGGTCCGCGTTGCCAAGCGTTCGGGAGCAGAGATCGATGGCTGAGACCGCTTACGTTCCGCGGCTGCGCACGGAATACGACCGCCACATCCGCACCCAGCTGACTGAGAAGTTCGGCTACGCCAACGTCATGCAGGTTCCGAAGCTCGACAAGGTCGTGCTGAACATGGGCGTGGGCGAGGCGGTGAACGACCGCAAGAAGGCCGAGCAGGCGGCGGCGGATCTGTCGCTGATCGCCGGTCAGAAGGCCGTCATCACCTATTCGCGCGTCGCGATTTCGACCTTCAAGCTGCGCGAAAACCAGCCGATCGGCTGCAAGGTGACGCTGCGCCAGGCGCGGATGTACGAGTTCATCGACCGCCTGATCACGGTCGCGCTGCCGCGCGTCCGCGACTTCCGCGGCCTGAACCCGAAGAGCTTCGACGGCCGTGGCAACTATTCGCTCGGCATCAAGGAGCACATCATTTTCCCCGAAATCGACTTCGACAAGACCGGCGAGTCGTGGGGCATGGACATCACGGTGTGCACCACCGCGCGGACCGACGACGAGGCGCGTGCGCTACTCACCGCTTTCAATTTCCCGTTCCGGCAGTGAGACGCTGAAAAGCCTCTCAAACGCGGAAACCCAGGAGCCTGATATGGCAAAGAAGAGTGCGATCGAGAAGAACAACCGCCGGAAGAAGATGACCAAGAACGCTGCGCCGAAGCGCGCGCGTCTGAAGGCCATCATCGCCGACAAGTCGAAGCCGATGGAAGAGCGCTTCGCGGCCACGCTGAAGCTCGCCGAGATGCCGCGCAACTCGTCGGCGACTCGCATCCGTAACCGCTGCGACCTCACCGGCCGTCCGCGTTCGGTCTATCGTCTCAACAAGCTCAGCCGTATCGCGATCCGCGATCTCGGTTCGCGCGGCCTGGTTCCGGGCCTCGTGAAGTCGAGCTGGTAAGGGGAGGGTCGTCAGATGTCTACGCACGATCCGATCAGCGATCTCATCACCCGCATCCGCAACGCGCAGATGCGCTCCAAGTCCAAGGTTTCGACCCCGGGCTCCAAGATGCGCGCCAACGTTCTCGATGTGCTGAAGTCCGAGGGCTACATCCGCGGCTACGCCACCGTCGAGCATCCGTCGGGCCGCAGCGAGCTCGAGATCGAGCTGAAGTATTTCGACGGCGAGCCGGTGATCCGCGAAATCGAGCGCGTGTCGCGCCCGGGCCGTCGGGTTTACGCCTCGGTGAAGAACTTGCCGCGCGTCAACAACGGCCTCGGCATCTCGGTGCTGTCGACCCCGAAGGGGATCATGGCCGATCACGACGCCCGCGACGCCAATGTCGGCGGCGAGGTTCTGTTCACGGTGTTCTAATCGAAAGCGCGAACGGCCGGACGGTCCGGCCCGGGCGCGCGAAAGAGCGGAAATTGGCGCATCGTCCCGGGCGGGAATTCGCCGGATGATGCAGGGTTAAGAAGGATCGACCATGTCACGCGTTGGCAAGAAGCCCGTCACGGTCCCGTCTGGGGTGACGGCGACCGTCGAGGGACAGACCGTCAAGATGAAGGGGCCGAAGGGCCAGCTTCAGTTCGTCGTGCACGACGACGTCGACGTGAAGTTCGAGGACGGTGCGGTCAAGGTGGCGCCGCGGCACGAGACCAATCGTGCCCGTGCGCTGTACGGGACGGCTCGCGCTCAGATCGCGAATCTGGTGGAAGGCGTCACCAAGGGCTTCGAGAAGAAGCTCGAGATCACCGGCGTCGGCTATCGCGCTGCGATGCAGGGCAAGAAGCTGCAGCTCGCGCTCGGCTACAGCCACGACGTGCTGTACGACATCCCGGAAGGCATCACCATCACGGTGCCGAAGCCGACCGAGATCAACGTCGCCGGCATCGACTCGCAGAAGGTCGGTCAGGTCGCCGCCGAGATCCGCGACTACCGTCCGCCGGAGCCGTATAAGGGTAAGGGCGTGCGTTACGCCGACGAATTCATCTTCCGCAAGGAAGGCAAGAAGAAGTAACGGAGCCGGTCATGTCGAAGATGAAGGTTACGAATGCCCGGCGCACCAACCGGGTCCGGACTGCGCTGCGGCGCACCGCCAACGGCCGTCCGCGGCTGTCGGTGTTCCGCTCGTCCAAGCACATCTATGCCCAGGTGATCGACGACGCCAAGGGCGAGACGCTCGCTTCGGCCTCGTCGCTGGAGAAGACGATGCGCGAGGCCGGCAACACCGGTGCGAACATCGACGCCGCCAAGGCCGTCGGCAAGCTGGTCGCCGAGCGTGCGGTGGAGAAGGGCGTCAAGGAAGTCGTGTTCGACCGCGGCGGCTATCTGTATCACGGGCGCGTCAAGGCCCTGGCAGATGCGGCCCGCGAGAGCGGCCTGAGCTTCTAAATTTCGGTTTGAACGGATACCAGGATCGGGGCGCGAGCCTCGCAAGGATTGGAACACACCATGGCAGCTGAACGCGAACGCGGCGGACGCGAACGGAGCAGGGAGCGCGAGGAGCGCGACAGCGAGTTCGTCGACAAGCTCGTCCACATCAACCGTGTGGCGAAGGTGGTGAAGGGCGGCAAGCGCTTCGGCTTCGCTGCGCTGGTCGTGGTCGGCGATCAGAAGGGCCGGGTCGGTTTTGGCCACGGCAAGGCGCGCGAAGTGCCGGAAGCGATCCGCAAGGCCACCGAGTCGGCGAAGCGCAACCTGACCCGCGTCGCGCTGCGCGAGGGCCGCACCCTGCATCACGACATTGCCGGCCGTCACGGCGCTGGCCGCGTCTATCTCCGCGCCGCCCCGGCCGGTACCGGCATCATCGCCGGCGGTCCGATGCGTGCGGTGTTCGAGACCCTCGGCATCGCCGACGTGGTCGCGAAGTCGGTCGGTTCGTCGAACCCGTACAACATGGTTCGCGCCACCTTCGACGCGCTGAAGCATCTCGACTCGCCGCGTTCGGTTGCCGCGCGCCGCAACATCAAGGTTTCCACTCTGCAGGCCCGCCGCGTCGGTGGCGATGCCGAAGTGGTGGCCGAATAACAGCGTGATCGAGGGCGATCACGCGGTCTTCTGACAAGACGCGATCGGAGTGAACGAGATGGCCAAGGCCGCAAACATGATCAAGGTCGAGCAGATCGGCAGCCCGATTCGGCGCCATCACTCGCAGCGCGAGACGCTGATCGGCCTGAAGCTGAACAAGATCGGCCGCGTCGCCGAACTGCAGGACACCCCTGAAGTTCGCGGCATGATCGGCAAGGTGCAACACCTCGTCCGCGTCGTCGACGAGAAGTAAGGAGACAGGGCGATGAAGCTCAGCGAGATTGCCGACAACGTCGGTTCGCGCAAGAAGCGCATGCGGATCGGCCGCGGCATCGGTTCGGGCAAGGGCAAGACCGGCGGCCGTGGCGGCAAGGGCCAGACCGCGCGTTCGGGCGTGCGCATCAAGGGCTTCGAAGGCGGTCAGATGCCGCTGCATCGTCGCCTGCCGAAGCGCGGCTTCAACAACATCTTCGCGCTCGAATTCGCCGAAGTGAATCTCGACCGCCTCCAGGAGGCCGTGGATGCCAAGGCGATCGACGCCGGCAAGGTGGTCGATGCCGCGGCGCTGGTCGAGGCGGGCGTTCTGCGCCGCGCCAAGGACGGCGTCCGTCTGCTCGGCCGCGGTGAGCTCACCGCGAAGCTGAACATCGAAGTGCACGGTGCGACCAAGTCGGCGATCGCCGCGGTCGAAAAGGCCGGCGGTTCGGTGAAGATCCTCGCCCCGAAGGCGGAAGAAGGCGAGGCGGCGTAATATCCCCGTCAGCGCCCGCTGTTAAAGCGGGCGCCCGGCTTCGCCGGTACGGTGGATTTTTCGACACGCGCGCACCAAATTGAGGCCCGGCGCCGACCCGACCGCCGCATCCGGCGGCGGATCGGGACGAGCAGCGCGGGAGAAAGCCGGATATGGTCTCAGCAGCTGAACAACTAGCGGCAAACCTCAACTTTTCGGCGCTTGGTAAAGCCGAAGAGCTGAAGAAGCGGATCTGGTTCACGCTCGGCGCGCTGCTGGTGTACCGCTTCGGTACCTACATCCCGCTGCCGGGTATCGATCCGAACGTGTGGGAGCAGGTGTTCCGCCAGCAGGCCGGCGGCATCCTCGGCATGTTCAACATGTTCGCCGGCGGCGGCATCCACCGCATGGCGATCTTCGCGCTCAACATCATGCCGTACATCTCGGCATCGATCATCGTGCAGCTGCTGACCACCGTGTCGCCGCAGCTCGAAGCGCTGAAGAAGGAAGGCGAGAGCGGCCGTAAGACGCTCAATCAATATACCCGCTATCTCACCGTGATCCTGGCGCTGTTCCAGTCCTACGGCATCGCCGTCGGCCTCGAAGGCGCGGGCAATGTGGTGTCCGACCCGGGCATGTTCTTCCGGCTGTCGACCACGATCACGCTGACCGGCGGCACCATGTTCCTGATGTGGCTGGGTGAGCAGATCACTTCGCGCGGCATCGGCAACGGCATTTCGCTGATCATTTTGGCCGGCATCGTCGCCGAGCTGCCTTCGGCTCTGGCCAATATGCTCGAGCTGGGCCGTCAGGGCGCGCTGTCGACCGGCCTGATCCTGGTCGTGCTGGTGATGGCCGTCGTCGTGATCGCCTTCATCGTGTTCATGGAGCGGGCCCAGCGCCGGCTGCTGATCCAGTATCCGAAGCGCCAGGTCGGCAATAAGATGTTCGAGGGCCAGTCCTCGCATCTGCCGCTGAAGCTCAACACCTCGGGCGTGATTCCGCCGATCTTCGCGTCGTCGCTGCTGCTGCTGCCGACCACGATCGCGAACTTCAACGCCGGCAGCGGGCCGGAGTGGTTCCAGTGGATCGTGACCCAGTTCGGTCACGGCCGGCCGCTGTTCCTGCTGTTCTACATCGGCATGATCGTGTTCTTCGCGTTCTTCTACACCGCGATCGTGTTCAACCCGACCGAGACCGCGGACAATCTGAAGAAGCACGGCGGCTTCATCCCGGGCATCCGGCCGGGCGAGCGCACCGCCGAGTACATCGACTACGTGCTGTCGCGCATCACCGTGGTCGGTGCGATCTACCTGGCGATCGTCTGCTTGATCCCGGAGATCATGATTTCCTACGCCTCGGTCCCGTTCTATTTCGGCGGAACTTCGCTTCTGATCGTCGTCAGCGTGACGATGGATACGGTGGCGCAGGTGCAAGGCTATCTGCTGGCCCACCAGTATGAAGGCCTGATCAAGAAGTCGAAGTTGCGGGGGCGCAAGAAATGAGACTGATCCTCCTCGGACCGCCAGGCGCGGGCAAGGGCACGCAGGCGGGCCGACTGGTCGAGCGGCACGGCATCGTGCAGCTCTCCACCGGTGACATGCTGCGCGCCGCGGTCGCGGCCGGCACGCCGATCGGCCTCAAGGCCAAGGACATCATGGCGGCCGGCGGTCTGGTGCCGGACGAGGTGGTGATCGGGATCATCTCCGACCGGATCGATCAGGACGACGCCGCGCAGGGCTTCATCCTCGACGGCTTCCCGCGCACCGTGCCGCAGGCGGAAGCGCTTGACCGTCTGCTCAAGGACAAGGGCTTCGATCTCGACGCCGTAGTCGAGCTCAAGGTCAATGAGGGCGCGTTGCTCGACCGGGTCGAGACCCGCGTCGCCGAAATGCGCGCCCGCGGCGAGGAGCCGCGCGCCGACGACAACGCCGAGGCGCTGGCCAAGCGTCTGTCCGCCTACCGGGCGCAGACCGAGCCGCTGGTCGACTATTACTCCGAGAAGCGCAAGCTGCTGACCGTCGACGGCATGATGACCATCGACGAAGTCACCCGCGAGATCGGCCGAGTGCTCGAGGCGGTCCGCGCTGCGGATGCCAAGAAGGGGACCAAGGCCTCCCGCGCCAAGCGCACGGTCAAGACCGGCGCCAAGAAGGCTGCGACCAAGGCTAAGGGGTCTAAGGCTGCAAGCAAGGCGAAGGCTCCAAAGAAGGTTGCGGCGAAGCCCGCCGCCAAGTCGGGCGCGAAGTCCGATTCGGCCAAGAAGGCTTCGGCTAAGAAGCCTTCAGCCAAGAAGTCGTCGGGCAAACAGACGGTTGGCAAGAAGGCTTCAGGCAAGGCCACCGTTGCCAA
>NZ_QTKI01000117.1:0-12322 GCF_010820945.1 Rhodopseudomonas sp. BR0C11 | reverse complement strand
CCTCAATGCCGGCGTGTACATCGTGCTGTCCGACATGCGCCACGCGGTCGAGAAGCGCGAAGAGATGCGCTACGAGGGCGGCGTCACCGAATTCGTCAAATATCTCGATCGCAACAAGAAGCCGATCGTGCCCACCCCGGTGGTGATCGGCGCCGAACTGAACGGCATCGCGGTCGAAGCCGCGCTGTGGTGGAACGACACGTATCATGAGAACGTGCTGTGCTTCACCAACAACATCCCACAGCGCGACGGCGGCACCCATCTGGCCGGCTTCCGCGCCGCGCTGACGCGGCAGATCACCGGCTATGCCGAGGCCGGCTCCAAGAAAGAGAAAGTCGCGCTGACCGGCGACGACTGCCGCGAAGGCCTCACCGCCGTGCTGTCGGTGAAGGTGCCCGACCCGAAGTTCTCGTCGCAGACCAAGGACAAGCTGGTGTCCTCGGAAGTGCGTCCGGTGGTCGAAAACGTCATCAACGAAGCGCTCGCGGCCTGGCTGGAAGAACACCCGTCCGAAGCCAAGATCGTGATCGGCAAAGTGGTCGAAGCCGCCGCTGCGCGCGAAGCCGCCCGCAAGGCGCGCGAATTGACCCGGCGCAAGGGCGCGCTCGATATCGCCTCGCTGCCCGGCAAGCTCGCCGACTGCCAGGAGCGCGATCCGGCCAAATCCGAACTGTTCATCGTCGAGGGTGACTCGGCAGGCGGCTCCGCCAAACAGGGCCGCAACCGCGAATTTCAGGCCGTGCTGCCGCTGCGCGGCAAGATCCTCAACGTCGAGCGCGCGCGCTTCGACAAGATGCTGAGCTCCGAGCAGATCGGCACGCTGATCACCGCGCTCGGCACCGGCATCGGTCGCGAAGACTTCGACCTGTCGAAGCTGCGCTACCACAAGATCATCCTGATGACCGACGCCGACGTCGACGGCGCGCACATCCGCACGCTGCTGCTGACGTTCTTCTTCCGGCAGATGCCGGCGCTGATCGAGGGCGGCTATCTCTACATCGCGCAGCCGCCGCTCTACAAAGTGACGCGCGGCAAGTCCGAGCAGTATCTCAAGGACGAACGCGCGCTCGAAGACTATCTGATCGCCACCGGCCTCGACGATTGCGTCTTCAAGCTGGCGACCGGCGAAGAGCGCGGCCGCCGCGACCTGCTGAAGCTGGTCGAGGACGCACGCGTGATCCGAGGCACGCTGCACAATCTGCACAGCCGCTATAATCGCAGCGTGGTCGAACAGGCGGCGATCGCCGGCGTGCTCAGCCCGCGGATCACCACCGATATCGCCACCGCCAATGAAGCTGCCGCCTATATCGCTCGGCGGCTCGATGCGCTGGCCGACGAGGTCGAACGCGGCTGGGTCGGCCGCTTCATCGAAGGCGAAGGCTTCGCATTCGAGCGCACGGTGCGCGGCGTCAAGGAAGTCGCGACCATCGACGATGCGCTGCTCGGCTCGGTCGACGCGCGCAAGCTCGATGAATATGCGGCGATTCTGCAGGAAGTGTATCCGCGGCCCGGCCTGCTGCGCCGCAAGGACGCCGAAACTGCGATCCACGGCCCGGTCAGCCTGTTCGAGGCGGTGACCGACGCCGGCCGCAAGGGTGTGACGCTGCAGCGCTACAAAGGCCTCGGCGAGATGAATCCGGAACAGCTGTGGGAGACCACGCTCGACACCAACGCGCGGTCGCTGCTGCAGGTGAAGGTGCGCGAAGTCGACGAAGCCGACGACATTTTCACCAAGCTGATGGGCGACGTCGTCGAGCCGCGCCGCGAGTTCATCCAGGAGAACTCGCTGCACGCCACCGTGGACGTGTAACTTACGTCGTCGATCGCAGCGATCTCCGAGACACTGCGCCTTTGCCTTAAGGGCTATCCGACACGCGCCCTCCGAAATCCAGCGCGTCCGTCTCCACCCGTCATGCCCGGCCTTGTGCCGGGCATCCACGCCTTGCCGACGTGCATGCGCGAAAGGCGTGGATGGCCGGGACAAGCCCGGCCATGACGGCATTCGTGGCGAACTAAGTGACCTACAAAGATGCTGTGAGTCGAGTGCGCTTACTGAGCTAAGCTTTGGGGAGCCCGGCAACGCCGAGTCCCACGCCTAAGCCGCCTCCCCCGTCTTCAGCACGCCGCGGCGGATCTGGTCTTCTTCGATCGACTCGAACAGCGCCTTGAAGTTGCCTTCGCCGAAGCCGTCGTCGCCCTTGCGCTGGATGAATTCGAAGAAGATCGGGCCGATCGCATTGGCCGAGAAGATCTGCAGCAGCACCTTGGTCTGACCGCCGTCCACAACGCCTTCGCCGTCGATCAGGATGCCGTTTCGCTGCAGCCGGGCAAGGTCCTCACCATGCTTTGGCAGCCGTGCATCGACGCGCTCGAAATACGTCTCGGGCGGCGACGGCATGAACGGCAAGCCGGCGGCGCGCAGGCCTTCGACGGTGCTGTAGATGTCGCGGCAGCCGCAGGCGATGTGCTGAATACCCTCGCCGCGATACAGGTTGAGATATTCTTCGATCTGGCCGGAGTCACCGGCATCCTCGTTGATCGGAATCCGGATCTTGCCGTCCGGACTGGTCAGTGCGCGCGAGAACAGGCCGGAGGCGCGGCCCTCGATGTCGAAGAAGCGGATTTGGCGGAAGTTGAACAGCTTGGCGTAGAACTCCGTCCATACGTCCATGCGGCCGCGATGAACGTTGTGGGTCAGGTGATCGATGTAATACAGGCCGGCCCCTAGGGGCCGGCCATCACGGGCGCCGACCCAATCGAACTCGGCGTCATAAGCCGAGCCCTTGGCGCCGTAGCGATCGACAAAATACAGCAGGCTTCCACCAATGCCCTTGATGGCCGGGACGTCCAGCGTGGCCTGCGCGGCCGTGACGCCGGCCGGTTCGGCGCCGAGTGAGATCGCCCGCTCATAGGCCTGCTTGGCATCGACCACCCGGAACGCCATCGACGGCGCACAAGGGCCATGCGCGGTGACGAAGTCGGTGCCGTGAGTGCCGGGCTGCTCATTGACCAGATAGTTGACGTCGCCCTGGCGATAGACCGAGATCGCCTTGGTGCGATGCTTCGCAACGAGGCTGAAACCCATCAGCTTGAACAGGCTATGAAGCTGCGCCGGGTCTGGATGGGCGAATTCAACGAATTCGAAGCCATCCGTGCCCATTGGATTGTCGGCACTGATCGTGGCCGGCTGCGCATCATGCGGAAATGGTCCCATCGGCGGCTCCTCCAGATTGGTTCTTTGAGCCGGTAGTATCGTCGGGACCGCCCGCAAGAGGCGTGCAAATGCGAGCGGATCGCGCTAGCCTGTGCACGATCCGTGCATCAAATTTGGCTTTTGCGCATGATATCTGTCGATGCGTTCGACCTGAAGATTCTCAGCGCGCTGCAGGACGATGGCCGCCTCACCAATCAGGAGCTGGCCGACCGGGTGCAGCTGTCGCCGTCGCAATGCTCGCGGCGGCGGATGCGGCTGGAGCAGGACAATATCATTACCGGCTATCGGGCAGAACTGTCCGGCGACGCACTCGGCTTCGGCGTGGTCGCCTTCATCCAGATCACTCTGGCGACGCATTCGCCGGGCAATGCCGAGAAGTTCCGGTCGCTGGTCGGGCGGATCGACGAAGTGCAGGAAGCCTATTCGCTGACCGGCGATGCGGACTACGTGCTGAAGGCCGTGCTGCGCGACCTGAAAGGCCTCTCCGACCTCGTCAACAACGTGCTGATGCCACACCAGAGCGTCGCGCATGTGCGCTCGTCAATCGTGCTCGATCGCCTCAAGGAAAGCGCACGGCTGCCGCTGAAACAGCTCGCGGACAGCTGACTTTTTCGACGACAGCGATCAGGCGCAGCACTGCCCGACGTTGATCAGCTTCTCGGAATCGAGATCTGACAAACCACGCCGGCGGGCGGAAACTCCAGCTTGGCGCCGCCATTGCCAAGGCTGCGCGAGATCAGCGTCTGGCCGAAGCCGGAGCTTTGCGGCGGCGTCACCGGCGGGCCGTCGTGCTCTTGCCATTCGATCGTCAGCGCCTCGTCGGTGGCGCCGACCCGGCGCACCGAAATCCGCCCCGACGGCACTGATAATGCGCCGTATTTCACCGCGTTGGTGGTGAGTTCGTGAAATACCAGACCGAGCGAGACAGCGGTCTTGGCGTCGACAGCAATGTCGAGCCCGTCGGTGACGATACGGCCGCTGGAGAGCGAGGCGAACGGCGCCAGCTCGGCGGCGAGCACATCGCGGATCTGCAAGTTCTGCCACGAGGCATTCGACAGCAGCGTGTGGGTGGCAGCCAGCGCCTGGATCCGGCCAGTGAAGGATTTCTGAAAATCCTCGATGGTGCGCTCGTGCGCGGCGGTGCGGGCGCAGATCGCCATCACCATGGTCAGCGTGTTCTTCACCCGATGGTCGAGTTCGCCCATCAGCAGCGCCTGGTGCCGCTCGGCGGCCTTGCGCTGCGACAGGTCGACCAGCGTCACGACGCAGCCTTGAGTGCGCTCGCCCGATACCACCAGCGGCGCCGCGCTGATCATCACGTCGGTGATCGCGGCCGAGGGGATGCGCACCGCCGCCTCCAAGCCCTGCACCGGCAAGCCCGCGGTCGCCATCACGACGATGTCGTCGCTGCTCATCAGTTCGGAAGCTTCGGGGAAGCTCAGCGCGATCGCCTCGGCAAAGGTCTTGCCGACCGGCGCCTCGGCGCAGATCCGCATCGCGGCGCCGTTGAGATGGGTGACGCGGCCGGCTCGGTCGCAGACGATCACCGCCTCATTGGCCGAGGCCAGGATCGCGCGCGCCAGCCGCTCGGACTCGCGGGCGGCGGCGGCCTGCTCGCGCTCGCTGATGTCGGTGAAGGTGATCGCCGCGCCGCGGACCACGCCGAATTCCAGCGGCGTGCCGGTGAGCAGCATGCTGCGTTCGGCACTGCCGACCCGCAGGTGGATTTCGGCAGATTGCCGCTCGCGCTGGGCTTGCGCCAACAGGCGACGGAACGCCGCCTGGTTCACCTGATCGAGCAATCCGATCAGCGCCGATGCGGTCAGCGAGCCGTGGGCGCAGTCGAGCAGCGCGCACAGCGCCTGATTGGCGTAGAGCAGCTGGCCGTCCTGATCGAACGCCGCGGCCCCGACGTCCATCGCTTCCATGAAGGTGCGATACGATTGGCCGCCACCTTCGAGCGTGAACACCTGCTCTTCATCGGCGCCGCGGACCACGACCGCATCGATTTCACCGTCGCGGATCGCCCGCAGCGTCTCCTCGGCCTCCTCAAGCCGGGCTTCCAGTTCCGCCCTGCTCAGCGCCGAGACCGCCGACATCACGAGGACGACTCCTCCACCGCCAGATGCACCAGGACTTTCGGCGTGTCGGACAGGTCGCCGATGATCTTGCGGATCGGGACCGGCAACTCCTTCACCAGCGTTGGGATCGCCACGATGCCGTGCTCGCGGGCGAGCTGCGGCTGCTTCTTCAGGTCGATGACCTCGACCTTGTACTTGCCGGCCAGATGTTCGGCACAGATCTTCTCGAGGTTGCGGATCGCCGCGAGGGATTTGGGCGTCTCGCCGGCGACATACAGCACCAGTTTGATCGGATCGGCCATCGTCGTCCCCTATTCGGTGTCGTCGGGCGAGCCGATCAGGCCCCGGCTCCGCGCCATCTCGCTGACATCGCGCTCGCTTTGCGCCCGGAAGCTGACTTCATCTTGCGTGAGCCGCTGCAGCTCGGCCTCGTCGACCGCCAGATCGGCCTTCAGCGCCTCGATCTGCGCGAGCGCACGCCGGCGGCGCTGCTCGATCTGATCCTGCACCCGCGCCACCTCGACGCGGCGCTCGCTTTCGGTGCGCCGCGCTTTGGCTTCTTCGGCCCGGCGTGCCGATCCGGTCAGCGCCCCGCCTTCGCCGAGATAGGGCGGCAACAGATGGATGCCGTCGTTCGACATCACAAACTCGCGCACCTGGTTGGAGTGCGCGATGCCGCGTGCCTTGAGCAGATAGAGTTCGCGATTGAATTCGCCGTGCGCTTCGCGATTGAGCAGCAGGATCCAGGCGTCCATCAGTGACGACAGCCCGGCATCGGTCTCGGTCTGAGCGCCGTGCGCAAGATGCGTGAAGGCGCCGGTGATGCCGTTGGATTTCAAATAATCGACGATCCGCAGCAGCATCGACTGCACTTCGCCGATCTGCCCACTTTCCGTGAACGCCGAGATCGGATCGAGCACCACGAGGTCCGGCTTGAAACGCGCGACTTCGCGCAGCATCACCGCCAGGTGCATTTCCAGGCTGTAGAACGTCGGCCGCGCCCCGATGTAGCGAAGCTGCCCGCTGCTCAGCCAGCGGCCGAGATCGGTGCCGACCGACTTCATATTGCGGACGGTCTGCGCCTCGGATTCCTCGAACGACAGATAAAGCGCCTTCTCGCCGCGCCGGCAGGCGGCGTCGACCATCATGCAGGCCAGCGAACTCTTGCCGGAACCGGCGACGCCGGTGATCAGCACGCTGGTGCCGCGATAGAACCCGCCGCCGGACAGCATCGCGTCGAGGTCGGGAACGCCGCTCGAGATCCGCTCCTCGTGCACCTTATGTGACAGCCCGAGCGACGACACCGGCAGAACGCTGAAGCCCTCTTCGTCGATAAGGAACGGATATTCGTTGGTACCGTGCGCAGTGCCGCGGTATTTAACGATGCGCAGCCGGCGGGTCGAAATCTGATTGTCGACGCGGTGATCGAGCAGGATGACGCAGTCGGAGACGTACTCCTCCAGCCCCTGCCGGGTCAGCGTGCCGTCGCCGCGCTCGCCGGTGATGACGGCGGTGAGCCCCTTCTGCTTCAGCCAGTCGAACAGCCGCCGGATTTCGGCGCGCAGCACGGCGGGATTCTGAAACGCCGAAAACAGGCTCTCGATGGTGTCGAGCACAATCCGCTTGGCGCCGATCTGGTCGACCGCGAACTCCAGCCGCAAGAACAGCGCTTCGAGATCATAGTCACCGACTTCGGCGACCTCGGTCGGATCGATCGCAATGTGCTCGATCAGCACCCGCTCCTGCTCGATCAGTCCCTGCAGATCGAAACCCAGCGAGGCGACGTTATCGACGATGTCGACCGGACGCTCTTCGAAGGTGACGAACACGCCGGGCTCGTCATAGAAGCGCGCGCCGTTGATCAGGAAGGTGGAGGCGAACAGCGTCTTGCCGCAGCCGGCCGAACCGCACACCAGACTGGGGCGCCCAGAGGGCAAGCCGCCAAGGGTGAGATCGTCGAACCCTTCGATCCCCGTCAGAGATTTGGATATGCCGTCCGCCATCGTACCCCAGGCCGTTTTCCGATTTGTAGGAGAACAGGAACTCGCTGCCTAGTGGAAGCCCAGCGAAAATCCTGGTGTCCGGTACGGGAACGAAACGAGGCTTTCTGCGTTGCGGCGACTGATCCTATCTAACTGTCAAACTAACTTGACGATTCTAGCCGGCCACTGGGGCGGCGCTGTCTCGAAACAGGTCACGATCTGAAATCCATCACTCCGGGGAGCTGACGATCACGCCGTACCAGCCGAGCCCGCGATAGGTCTCGTAGCCCGGCGTCCGGTGGAAGCCGACCAGCGCGCCCCGGCCGTCGCGGTAGGTGCCGCAGGTCGGATGAGCCGACTGCAGCGGAAAGCGCTCATCGAGAATGCCCTGCCCATCCGAAGCGGCAATCACACGACGATCGGCGTCGAGCAACAGCACTCGCGAGCGGTTCGGATCGTCGACCCGCACGCCTTGCACGATCGCCTTGGCCTGAGCTTCCCAGTCGAAGTGAATCGCCAGGATGCCAAGCGGCGCGCCGTCGCTGCGGCCGTCGGCACGGACGCTGGCGCAGTAAGTCGCCACCTGCGCATCGCCGAGCAGCGGCACGCGTTCGATATTGCCTGCCACATAGTCGTCGCCGCTGTGCAGCCGCAACGCTTCCTTGAACCATCCCTGCCCCGCCACGTTCTTGCCGGCCACGGCGAAACGGTCGGGCCGGCCGTTCGCCAGAATGGTGCCGTCGAGACCGCACAGCCACAGATCGAGATACACCGTATAGGCCGACAAAATCACGCCCATGCGCGTGGACGCATAGGCGACCGCCTCGGCGGAAGGCTCAGCCACGCAGTCGACCACAGCGGAATCGGTCGCCCACCAGCGGACATCGCAGGTGCGCTCATAGAGATTGCGATCGATCAGTTCGACGGCGTTGAGCGCCAGATCGACCAGCCGGTCACCGCGTGATCGTTCTGTCATATTGCCGATCGAGTCGATCAGCTCGCCGGTTCGCTTGGTGAGTTGGGTTTCGAGGTCGCGCGCGATCTGTTCGATCTGGGCACCGACGTTGCGGACTTCCTGCGCCACGATGGCGAAGCCGGCGCCCTGCTTGCCGGCGCGGGCACTTTCGATCAGCGCATTGAGCGCCAGAATTTTCATCTGGCTGGTAATCTTCTGAATCGTCCGGGTTTTGCCGCAGGCAATCTCGTTCACCTCCGACGTCAGCCGCGCCACCAGCGCAGAGATATCGGCGCGATCATCCGCCTTGGGCTCACCGGCCGGATCGTCTCTGCGAACGGCTGCGGCGTGCATATGTTTCCATCCCCGACGCTGTAGGGCGCCGGGAATAAATTTGAGCGAATAGTCCTAATGAGGACTAAACCAAAAATAGGGAAAGACGCCCGGAAGCAACTTCCGATTGCTGTTAGTTTGTGCAAATCGACCGATTAGTCGACAACTAACAATCACCACAGTTTAGAAAGGCAACTAACTACCTTTGACCGACGGATTGCTGAATCGCCACCATCGCCACTGATTCGCCGGCCGAGATCGTACGACCGAGCAAATCCAGGCGATTAGGATACCGGCATCGGCGGCACCGGCAGTGCCGTCACCGACTTGATCTTCTCCATCGCGAAACGCGAGGTGACGTTCTTCAGCGCCACCGTGCCGATCAGCTTCTTGTAGAACTGATCATAGGCGCGCATGTCGGCGACGACCACGCGGAGCATGTAGTCGACATCGCCGGCCATCCGGTAGAACTCGATCACCTCGGGCATCGCACTGACGGCGTCGGCGAAGGTCTTCAGCCAGGCGTCGGAGTGATCGCCGCTCTCGATCGAGACGAACACCGACAAGCCGAGCCCGATCTTGTCCTGATCGACCAGAGCGACCCGCTTGATGATCACCCCATCGGCCTCGAGCCGCTGGATCCGCTTCCAGCAGGGCGTCGACGACAGCCCGACCCGATCGCCGATCTCGGCCACGGACAGCGAGGCATCCTGCTGCAGCACCGTCAGAATTTTGCGGTCAATGGCATCCAACCGCCGACTGGATTCGGCGACGATGCTGTCGGTGTCGGTCATGGTGAGAGAACTTTCTTCCAAATTCGATGACGCGCAGCATCATATATGGAATGAAATTTCTCGCAAGCCACTGGTTCCGCGCATGAGCCGGTGCAACGCCTCGCGCGCGGAGGACGGAAACGCCCTCGTTTTCAAGCAGTTATGCGACCCTGAGCTTAGGAGCGCGCGCTGCGGGGCAGTTTTCCAGATGGCGGACCGCGGCTTTGTGCGCATCTCCGGGCGAGCGGAAGCCCTGCCCTTCGAGCCCGGAGAAGTCGTCGCTAGCGGCGTGGAAGCGGAAACTGCGACCGTCGCGAACCACGATACCGGCGGCGCGCGAATTCACTTCGATGATGAAGGCATGGGACATGGCGGCACTTCGTTGGTCGTCGACTCGCTCGGGGGAGCGGGTACGCCGGCCTGATAGCCGCGCTCTGTTTCACCCAGATGAAGCGCGCTTAAAGCTTTGATCTTACGTCGATCTGCTGAGCAGGAGGGAACCGGCCGCTCAGCAGCAGGACATCGGCGGAAATGCCGGCTGCAGCTTGCGCAGCGCGCGGTAGAACCGGGCAAACCAGCGGCGCGGCCAGGGCTGCGCCTGGAGCCAGCGCTCCTGAACGTCCTCGTCCGGCTCGATCGGCGCCTCGGTGGCGGCAGGTGCTGGCGCCGGATCGATCACCGGTGGGGCAGCGGGTTTGGCCGGAGCCTCGAACGCGACCGCAATCCGCGGCCGGTCGTCATAGGTGAGCATCGCCATATCAGCCTCGCTTTTCTGCCGGCGCAGTAGCCGGCGGTGGCAAGGGCGGATCGTCGTCGGCGATCGCTCGCCAGGCGGCTCCGTCGAGATCTTCGTACTGGCCGCTCTTCAGCGACCACAGAAACGCAATCAGTCCAAGCAGGCCGAGCCCGAGCGCCAGCGGGACCAGGATCACCATTACTTCCATGCCGCGGCTCCCCGGCGAACGCGGCGGGCCCGCATCGCATTCAGCATCACCAGCAGCGACGATCCCGACATCGCCAGCGCCGCGATCAGCGGTGTGGCATAGCCTGCGATCGCAATCGGCACCGCCAGCACGTTGTAGCCGATGGCCAGACCGAGATTCTCCCGCATCACCGCCATCGCCTTGCGCGAATAATCGACCGCGGCCAGCACCGGCGCAAGCTCCTTGCCAAGGAACACCAGATCGGCGGTGGCCTGGCTGAGGTGGGTGGCGCTGATCGGGGACATCGAAACGTGCGCAGCGGCGAGCGACGGTGCGTCGTTCATGCCGTCGCCGACCATCATCACGGTGCGGCCCTGCTTCTTCAGCGCCTCGATATGGGCGATTTTCGCGGCCGGCTTCACCCCGGCACGCCAGGCGGACACGCCGAGCGCATCGGCCGCATGGCGCACCGCCGGTTCTCGATCGCCCGACAGCAGCTCCACCGCGATGCCGCGATTCATCAGCGCGTCGATCGTTTTGGCAGCATCGGGACGCAGCAACTGGCGCACCGCAAACACCACCCGCTGTTGGCCGCGGCTGAACGCCACCACGGAGACTTCGGGGTCTTCGCTGAGGATCTGATTGGCTTCGGCATCGGCGCCGCAGAACGCCGGACTGCCGAGCCTCAATTCTTCGCCGCCAAAGGTAGTGCGGACGCCGCGTCCGGGCTCTTCGACCACGTTCGGCAACGGCGACTTGGCGTGCGCGGCCCGCGCCACCGCAGCGGCGACCGGATGATGGCTGGCGAGCGCGAGCCGGCCGGCGAGGTCGAACGCGTCGGGCGGGATGCCCGCAGCGTTGACGACATCCAGCTCGGGCAACGTCAGCGTGCCGGTCTTGTCGAACACGATGGTGTCGACCGACGCGGCGCGCTCGATCGCATCACCGGCGTTGAGCAGCACGCCGGCGCGGAACATCGCCCCGGATGCGACGGTCTGCACCGCCGGAATGGCGAGGCCGAGCGCGCAGGGGCAGGTGATGATCAGCACCGCGATGCCGATCACGATCGAATCGTGCCAGCCCGCACCGGCCAGCACCCAGCCGATGATCGTCAGCAGAGCGGTGGCGTGCACCACCGGCGCATAGAGCTGCGAGGCGCGGTCCGCGAGCCGGACGTAACGCGAGCGGGCCTGCAGCGCGTGGTCGAGCAGCCGGGTGATCTCGGACAGCAGCGTGCCCTCTGCGGCCGCAGCGACGCGGACGCGAAGCGTGCCGGAGATGTTCAACGTGCCGGCATAAACCTGGGTACCACGCTCGGCCGGCACATGCAGCGTCTCGCCGGTGATCAGGCTCTGGTCGATCTCGGAGCGCCCTTCGATCACCGTGCCGTCGACGGCGCAGCGCTCGCCGGGGCGCAGCAGCACGATGTCGCCGGCGCGAACCGCAGCGATCGGCACTTCGCTGATCTCATCGGGGCCGACGAACTTGGTGGCGGTCTCGGCCTTCAGCGCGGCGAGATTGCCGGCGACCGCGCGGGTCTTCTGCCGCATCTTCTGGTCGAGGAAGCGTCCCGCCAGCAGGAACGCGATCAGCATCACGGCGGCATCGAAGTAAGCGTGCTCGGCGTGATTGATGGTCTCGACCAGCGACATGCCGAGCGCCAGCGTGATGCCGATCGTGATCGGCACGTCCATGTTGACGCTTTTGGCCTTCAGCGCGCGGAATGCCGACTGGAAGAACGGCTGCCCCGCATAGGCGGCGCAGGGCAGCGCCACCAGCGCCGACAGCCAATGGAAGAAGTCGCGTGCTTCGGGACTGAGATCGCCGCCGTACCACACCGGCACCGACAGCATCATCACGTTCATGGTGGCGAACACGGCGACGCCGAGGCAGCGCAGCAGGAATTTGGTTCGCTCGGCCTCTTCGACTTCGGCCCGCACCGGCTCGTAGGGGTAAGCCTTGTAGCCGAGCTCGGCGAGGCGATCGATGAACTGGCCGGGCTCCAGCGTGCTGCCCTTGTTCCACTCCACCGCGAGACGGCGATCGGTGAGATTGACGCGG
>NZ_QTKI01000116.1:0-12341 GCF_010820945.1 Rhodopseudomonas sp. BR0C11 | reverse complement strand
GCTTGGCGTAGGCCTCACCCAAGCCGCCGCCCGCCCCGGTGATCAACGCCACCTTGCCGTCGAGCAATCCCATCGCGTCCTCCCGTTGTTGCTGCGCGCTGACCGCGTCTGTTGTCGTCATTGCCGGGCTCGGCCCGGCAATCCATCTAGTTCGAAGCGATGGATGCCCGGATCAAGTCCGGGCATGACGCATCACTCGGAATAAGCGTCCTTCTCCACTCAGCCCAGCAGCGTCCGGCCGCTCTTGATCACCGTGACGTTGCGCGCCTTCACCCGCGCTTCGAACGAGATCACGTTGCCGTCCTTCCACATATCCATGGTGACGGTCTCGCCCGGATACACCGGCGAGGAGAACCGCACCGCATGCTGCCGGAACGCCGACGCGTCGTAATCGGCATAGGTCTGCAGCACGCCGCGGCAGGTCAGACCGTAGGTGCACATGCCGTGCAGGATCGGGCGCGGGAAACCGGCCTTCTGCGCAAACTCCGGATCGGAATGCAGCGGATTGCGGTCGCCGCAAAGCCGGTAGATCAGCGCCTGGTCCGGCCGGGTCGAGATGTCGACGCTGCGATCGGGCGCACGATCCGGCATCTTGTGCGGCTCGGGCTGCTCCAGCGCCGGGCCGCCGAAGCCGCCGTCGCCGCGGGCGAAGCGCGACGCCAGCAGCGTCGCCAGAGCCTCGCCGGTCTCGTCGCGCAGGATGGTCTGGTGACGGATCACCACGCCCTTGTCCTTGCCCTTATCGTACACTTCGACGACGCTGGAATCGGCGGTGATGTTCGCCGCCACCGGCATCGGCCGGTGGAAGGTGATGTCGCGCTCGCCGTCGACCACCAGCAGCCGGTTGAGGTTCATCTCGCCCGGCCCTGCGCCCCAGGCCGCGACCGAGGCGAAAGTCGGCACCACCTTCAACGGACGCTCGGTGTAGGTCGCCTCGTTGACGAAGCCGAGTTCCTTCTCGTCCATCGGATCGGCGCCCATGCCGATGCCATAGGCGTACAGCATCACATCGCGGTCGGTGTAGGCGTATTTCTGGCCGACACTCTTCAGCGCCATCAGTTCGTCATAGCGGGCCGACATCGGCTTCTCCTTTGTTTTATCTCTTTGACGAAAAATTCGGCCTCCCCGTCATTGCGACGAGCGAAGCGACGAAGCAATCCACATGCGCCATACGCGGCGCTGGATTGCTTCGCTTCGCTCGCAATGACGCGGCTAGGCCAGCGTAAAGAACGGCAGCGGCGCGCCGCCGTCGCTGGGCTTGAACACCACCTTGACCTTGGTGCCGATCTTCAGCGATGCGAAATCGCAGTCGACGAAGTTGGTCAGCACCGACGGGCCTTCCTTCAGCGTGACGTAGCCGATCGCGTAAGGACCGGTCGGCGACTTGCGCATCAGGCTGTAGCTGTAGATCTCGCCCTCGCCCTTGCTCTCTTCCCACACCGTCTGGTCGGAGAAGCAGAACGGGCACAGCGCGCGCGGGAAGTAATGCGCTTCGCCGCAAGCGGTGCACCGCTTGATCAGCAGCTTGCCTTCGGTCGCCGCATCCCAGAACGGCTTGGTTTCGGCGTTGCCCTGAGGCGCGGGATATTTCACGGGGCTGTTCATCACACGCGCTCCAGAATGCAGGTCGAGGCGGCGTGGCGGATGCCGAGCATGCCGCCGGTGCCATGAGCGATCGCGAGGTCGCAGTTCGGCACCTGCACCTTGGGATGCGCCTCACCGCGGAGCTGACGCACGGCTTCGAGCAGCTTGGTCATGCCGCCGCGATTGACCGGGTGGTTGCTGCACAGACCGCCGCCGTCAGTGTTGAACGGCAGCTTGCCGACGCCCGAGATCAGGTTGCCGTCGGCGACGAACTTGCCGCCCTGCCCCTTTTCGCAGAAGCCGAGATCTTCGAGCTGCATCAGCACGGTGATGGTGAAGCTGTCGTAGATCGAAGCGTACTTGATGTCCTTCGGCGTGACGCCGGCCATCTCGAACGCCGGCGGCGCGGACCACACACCGGCCGAATAGGTCAGATCGAGGTTGTGGCCACCGCGCGGCCCCTTGATCGCCTCGCCGGCGCCGATCATCCGCACCAGTGGCTTCTTCAGGCTGCGCGCGATCTCCTCGGTGGTGACGATCAGCGCACCGCCGCCGTCGGTGACGACGCAGCAATCCATCCGGTGCAGCGGATCGGCGATCAGCGGCGAGTTCAGCACGTCCTCGACGGTAACGACGTCGCGGAGCATCGCGTGCTCGTTGTACTGCGCATGATGCGAGGCCGCGACCTTGATCCAGGCGAGCTGTTCGGACGTGGTGCCGTACTGGTGCATGTGACGCGCGGCGCACATCGCGTAGACGTTGTGCGTGGTGGCGCCATAGGCCAGTTCGAAGTCACCTTCGGCGCCGACCGGGCGCGGCGGCAGCGCGCCGGTCCGCGGCTTGCCGGCCAGCGTGATCAGCGCGACCGAGCAGCGGCCAGCGGCGATCGCTTCCGCGGCATGGCCGAGATGCACCAGATAGGAGCAGCCGCCGGTGTCGGTCGAATCGAAATGGCGAACCTTGAGGCCGAGATAGTCGACCATCGCCATCACGCCGCCGGGCGCGTCGCCGGCGCAGAAGTAGCCGTCGATGTCGGCCTTGGTCAGGCCGGCGTCGTCGAGCGCACCTTTGGCGACTTCGGCGTGGAGCTGGGCGATGGATTTATCGGGCGCGTGGCGCGTGGGATGTTCGTAGATGCCGGCAATGTAAGCCTTGCCTCTTATTGTCAACGCAGTTCTCCGCTGGCGTTTGGTCGGACGGTTTTTGTGACCGCTCCAAGCGACCTTGGCAAGCGTGTTCGCGCGCGGGGACAATTACCACGTCGCGGAATGTTCTGGAGTCGCTCGGGCGTTTCCTCCGTCATTGCGAGGAGCGTAGCGACGAAGCAATCCAGAAGCGCCATGCACTGGGTTTCTGGATTGCTTCGCCTTCGGCTCGCAATGACGTGGAGAGGATGTTGGCCGACCTACTCCGCCGCCATCTGCCGCGGCGGCGCGGGCTGCGGGTCGCGCAGATTGGCGCGGAGTTCGGCGAACCGCGGCGCGGTGTCGTCCACCGACTTCTGCTTGATCGGGCCGTAGCCGCGAATCCGGTCCGGCATCGCGAGCAGCTCGACCGCGGTGTCGATCGTCGCCGGCGATAGATGCTGCAGCACGCTGGCGACGTCCGCTTCGTAGTCGGCGATCAATTTCCGCTCCAGCTTCCGCTCGGGGTGATAGCCGAACGGATCGAGCGGCGTGCCGCGCAGGAAGCTGAACTTCGCCATCGTCCGGAACACCGGCCGCATCGCCTCGCCGAACTGCCGCTTCTTCGGCCGGCCGGTGAGATCGATGCCGGGCAGGATCGGCGGCGCGAGGTTGAAGCTGATCTTGTAGTCGCCTTCGAACTGGTCGCGGATCTGCTGTTCGAAGCCCGGCTCGGTCAGCAGCCGCGCCACTTCGTACTCGTCCTTGTAGGCGAGCAGCTTGGCGTAGTTCAGCGCCACCGCACGCGGCAGCGCCTCGCCGTAGCCGCCGGCCTCCGCGGCGCTGCGAACCTTGGCGACCAGATCGGCGTAGCGCTTGGCCAGCCGCTTGCCCTGATACGAGGTGAGCAGCGCGCTGCGATGCGCGATGATCTCGTCAAGCGACATCTCGCCCTGGGTCTTGCCGGCGGTGGCATGATCGGCGCCGTGCAGCAGCGACGCCAGCCGTGCCGGATCGGCGGCGGCGAGCCGGCCGAGCCGGAACGCCTGGGTGTTCATCTTGATCGACACGCCGTTGAGTTCGATCGCCTGCTCGATCGCTTTCGCCGACAGCGGCAGCAGACCCTGCTGATAGGCGAAGCCCATCATCATCATGTTGGTGGCGATCGAGTCGCCGAGCAGCGTCTCGGCCGCCTTGGTGAAATCGAGGAACGCCGAGTCCTTGCGCAGCGCCGCTTCGAGCACGCTGTTGACCTTGCGGGTCTGGAAATCGAAGTCGCGGTTGCGGATGAAATCGGCGATCGGGATCAGATGGGTGTTGACGACGCCATGGGTGCGGCCCGCTTCGCACAGCGACAGCGTCTCCTTGGAGATCGCCATCACCTCGTCGGCGACGATCAGCACGTCGGCGGTGCCGGTGACGATCCGCGAACAGGTGACGTCCTCCGGCTTGTCCGACAGCCGGACGTGGCTGAGCACCGCGCCGCCCTTCTGCGCCAGGCCCGACATGTCGAGGATCATCGACGCCTTGCCTTCGATATGCGCCGCCATGCCGAGCAGCGCGCCGATCGTCAGCACACCGGTGCCGCCGACGCCGCCGACCGCGACGTTGTACGGCTTATCCAGCCCGGGCCGCGTCGCCGGCTCGGGCAACGAACCGAGATCTCCGAGATCGACCGCCGCGCGCTTGCGCAGCTTGCCGCCGTCGATGGTGATGAAGGACGGGCAGAAGCCCTTGAGGCAGGAGTAGTCCTTGTTGCAGGTCGACTGGTTGATGGCGCGCTTGCGGCCCAGCTCGGTCTCGAGCGGCTCGACCGAAATGCAGTTCGACTGCACCGAGCAATCGCCGCAGCCTTCGCACACCGCGGCGTTGATCATCACCCGGCGCGCCGGATCTTCCATCAGGCCGCGCTTGCGGCGGCGGCGCTTCTCGGCCGCGCACGTCTGCACGAACACAATCGCGGACGCGCCCTTGATCTCGCGGCATTCCTTCATCACCGCATCGAGCTCGTCACGGTGGCGCAGATGCACGCCCGGCGCAATGCTGTCGGCCGGATAGGCCTCGGGATTTTCGGAGACCAGATAGATCTGGCGGATGCCTTCGGAATGCAGCTGGTAGGTGATCTGCTGCGGCGACAGATCGCCGTCGTGACGCTGACCACCGGTCATCGCGACCGCGTCGTTGTAGAGGATCTTGTAGGTGATGTTCGCCTTCGAGGCGATCGACTGCCGGATCGCGAGGCTGCCGGAATGGAAGTAGGTGCCGTCGCCGATATTGGCGAAGATGTGCTTCTCGTCGGTGAACGGTGCGATACCGACCCACGGCACGCCCTCGCCGCCCATGTGGGTGAAGGTCTCGGTCGAGCGATCCATCCACAGCGACATGAAGTGACAGCCGATGCCGGCGAGCGCGCGGCTGCCTTCCGGCACCTTGGTCGAGGTGTTGTGCGGACAGCCCGAGCAGAAATACGGCGTGCGCGCGATCGGCACCACCGCCTGCACCTGCGAGGCGTCGCGGCCGTGGAACCAGTCGGCCTTGGCGCGCAGCATCTCGGCGATCGTCGGATCGATCTCCATCGCCAAGAGCCGGTCGACCATCGAGGTCGCGACCTTGGCGACGCTCAGCTCCTCGGCAAACGGCAGGAAGCGATGGTTGCGGTCGTCCATCTTGCCGATCACGCGCGGCCGCTCGCGCATCCCGAATAGCAGCTGCTTGACCTGGTTCTCGACGATCTCGCGACGCTCTTCGACGACGAAGATCTCTTCGAGCCCGCGCGCGAATTCCTGCACGCCTTCGGGCTCCAGCGGCCACGGCATGCCGATCTTGTAAAGCCGCAGGCCGATCCGGGCGGCGACCTGCTCGTCGACGCCGAGCTCGCGCAGCGCCTGGCGCACGTCCTCGTAGCTCTTGCCGGACGCCATGATGCCGAACCGCGCGTTCGGCGAATCCATGGTGATGCGGTTGACCTTGTTGGCGCGGGCGAACGCGGTCGCGGCAAAACCCTTGTAGTCCTGCAGCCGGCGGTCCTGGTCGTAGCGGTCGTCGGGCCAGCGCAGATTGAGTCCGCCCGGCGGCATCTCGAAATCGGTCGGAATCACGAACGGCTTCATCTCGTCGGCGAGATTGATCTCCGCGGTGGTCTCCACCGTCTCGGTGATCACCTTCATGCCGACCCAGCAGCCGGAGTAGCGCGACATCGCGATGCCGAGCAGCCCCATCTCGATCATCTCGTGGATCGACGACGGATACAGATACGGCATCAAGGCCGCGATGAAGGCATGGTCGGACTGATGCGGCACCGTCGACGACTTGGCGCCGTGATCGTCGCCTGCGAGACACAGCACACCGCCGTGCTTGGCCGAGCCCGCGGCGTTGGCATGGCGGAACACGTCGCCGCAGCGGTCGACGCCCGGGCCCTTGCCGTACCAGATGCCGGTGACGCCGTCGTACTTCGCGCCGGGCGACAGATTGAGCTGCTGCGTGCCCCAGATCGCGGTGGCGGCGAGGTCTTCGTTCACGCCCGGCTGGAATTTGACGTTGTACTGTTCGAGATGATGGCGCGCGGCGACGAGCTGCTGATCGTAGCCGCCGAGCGGCGAGCCACGATAGCCGGTGACGAAGCCGGCGGTGTTGAGGCCGGCCGCGCGGTCGCGCCGGACCTGTGCCATCGGCAGCCGCACCAGCGCCTGGATGCCGGTGAGGAAGACGTGTCCTGAGTGCTGCGTGTATTTCTGATCGAGACTGATCGGTCCCTGGTCGATTCCCATCCGGCCCTCGCGAAAGGCATTGGACCGCAAGGGCCATTCGGCCGCTGAAGCGGTCTCTGTTTCGAAACAGTCTAAGCTGGTTTTTCCGCCTCGCGCACCACAAAAAGCCGCGCGTTCAAGGCATTCCGCCTGTTCGCATTTTGATGTCTCAAAAGCCGCATCCCGCTTGCATGAAGTGCCGCCACGTTGCGGCTCGGCGAACGATCATGTCCGGTGCACCGCAACACGTTCCATCCGTGGTGATCGTGATTCGCCCAGGGAACCAAGGGCGGCGCGGGAACGGAAGGTTAGGCGATGGATTGGTGGAGGAAGCCGAAAGGAGGACTCCATGGCGCAAGGCAATCCTGACGATCCCTACCGGCGCGACACGGCGCCCGACGATCCCCGCTCGCCGTCGCAGCTCGATGCGCAGTTGCAGGCCGACCCGGAGATGCGCGAAGGCCCGGTGACGTCCGGCCGGCTCGCGCTGTTCGCCGTCGCCATCGTGCTGGTGTTCGCCGCCGTGTTCTATGGCATGAGCGGGCCGTCGACCGATCCGAACAATCCCTCGGTCGCGACCCAGACCTCACCACCGCCCCCGGGCCAGACCGATGCGCACAACGCGCCGCCAGTGCCGCCCGGCGTTCGCGACGTGACGCCCCGCGGCGCCGATCCGAACGCGCAGAACGGCGTCACCACCGGCGCAGCCCCCGCGCCCCGCGCGGCCCCGAGCAGCGGCAACGCCAACTAACAGCTCGCTCGCGACTTCACCGTGAGCATGCGGCGAACGGCGCAAGTCGTTCGCCGCATCGCTGTGTCCGCCAGCGTGCAGACGGGTGCGGCTGCATTCATGCCGTGTTCAGACCGAATCGGCTAAACGAAATCTGGGGACGAGTAACACGCGGGCTGCCTTCGGATCGAAGCGACCGCGAGGGTCACAGAGCCGCTGATCGGCCAGTGAAGGGAAGAACTGACAAATGAAGAAGATCTTTGCCGCAGCCTTGTTTGCCGCAACGCTGGTGGGAGCCGGTGCCGCCAATGCGATGCCGCTGGCGCCGCTGGGCTCGCCCGCGACCGGCGACGTGATCCAGGTCGCGCAAGGCTGCGGTCCGGGCTGGGCGCGTGGTCCGATGGGCCGCTGCCGTCCGATGTATGCGCGTCCCGGCTATGGCCGTCCGGTCGTGGTGCCGCCGCGCGTCGTCGCGCCCCGCGCCTGCCCTCCCGGCTACGCCTGGCGTCACGGGCGCTGCTTCCGCCGGTTCTGATCGGCCTCGCATCGCTCACGAAAAGCCCCGCTCGCGCGGGGCTTTTTTGTGGTCCGGCCAAGTTCAGCGAAACCGGATCAGCAACTTGCGCAAGGTGTAGAGCGGCACCCACGGAAACAGGATCGGCACGGTCCGAACGTACTCCTGATAGTCAGGCCGATCGCCGTAGCGTTCGTCCTGCTTACGCTCGAGCCCCGCGGATGCGGCCGTCATCAGGGCCAGAATGTACAGCATCCCGAGTAGCGACAGCGCCCAGGCCGCGCCGGAGCCATAGGCCGACAGGCCGGAGAACCACACGCCGAACCAGAACACCATCTCGCCGAGATAGTTCGGACAACGCACCTGGCGATACAGCCCGGTGTCGCAATAATGCGCCGGGTGCTCGGCCTTGTAGCGATACTTCTGCCAGTCGGCGAGGCTCTCGACCCACAGCCCCACCGCCATGATCATCACGCCGAGCGGCGTCGATACCGGCCACACGCCCTGCGCCTGCAGCGACAGCGTCAGCAGCGCGGGCAGGAACAGCAGCGTGAACAGCAGGCTGACGCCGAGCCAGATCGCGATCTGATGCCACAGCTTCAGCTCGGCAGTGCGGCGCTCGGCGCGCGCGAGCTCGGCCGCATAAACGGGATTGCGCTCGCGCACCGCCAGGAACGCGCCGAGCCGAACGCCGTACACCAGCAGCAGCAACAGCTGCAGCGTCACCCAGCCGGAGATGGTGGTAGCGAACAGCAGCGCGAACACCAAGCTTTGCGCCGCGATCGCGCCCGCATAGCACAGGCTGACGAAGTAATAGACGCGCCGGAACCCGGGTGCCGCAACGACGAGGCAGACGGCGAAAGCCAGCGCAACGAGATGCCACGGTACAGTCATGTCGATGCACGCGTCCTTGCCCCGGTGACGACCTTATAGGCCGCCGATGATGACCCCGCCATGTCCGGCATCAAAGCCGCACCCGATCGGCCGGCCGCCCGCCCGATTATTTGGTCGTACAGCGCTGGCCGGGAACGCGGCTGTCGCAGACCCGCGTCACTTCGAAGAACCGAGTCCACAGCTTGCGCTGCTTGGCATCCGGCTCGGCAGCCGCGGTCATCCGCAGCGCATAGAAGTTCTCGCGCCCCTGCACCGCCTTCCACCAGGTCAGCGCCGGCTTGCCGGCCTCCTTGGCCTGCGGGCAGCTCTCGCTCCACATCACCATCGGATACAGGTTTTCGTTGCCGTGCCGCAGCTGCTCGAAGCGCGCGCCCGGGCACTCCGCCGCGGCCTTCTTCTGGCTCGCCTCGCGAAACGCCTCGGGTGATTGGTCGGTCTGTTTGAACAGCGTCTGCGCCGTGATCCGCGTGCTGGCGCTGGCGATGTTCTCGGTGCCGGGCACCAGCACCGTGGTGCTTTCCTTGGCGTTGCTGGCTTCGGCCGCCACCTTGAAGCCCTTGGGCGATTGCAGCAGCAGCTTCTCGGTGTCGGCGGCGCGCGCGGCGCCGGCGGCGGCGACCGTCGCGATCAGGCACAGAACGGCAATGCGGAGCATGAACGATGAGCCCGGATGATTGAAGGCGGCGAAGCTTGCCCGAGAACCGCAGCCTGTTCAATATCGCTCCAGACGCGGCGCGATCGCTCAGATGCTGCCATGCAGCCGCGCCAGCAGCGCCACGACGATCAATCCAAGCAGCGCCGATAACAGTTGCCAGAACAATAGCGGATTGCGCGCAGCGAGCGGCTGCGGCCGGGCATCGAGATAGTCGGCCCGCGGATGCCGCAGATCGTGAACGAATTCCGACAGCGCCGGATAGCGCTTGGCAGGCTCCAGGCTGACGGCGCGTTGCAGCGCGCGGTCGACCCAGACCGGCACCTGCGCGTTGTGGTCGGCTGCCGGGCTGTAACGCAGCTTGCGGGATTTCAGCGCCTGGTTGGCGCGCGCCAGCTCGGCGCCATAGGGCAACCGGCCGGTCAGCATCTGATAGGCGATCACTCCGAGCGAGAACTGATCCGCCAGCGCCGAGCCGCCCTGCCCGGCGAAATATTCCGGCGCCATGTATTGCACCGTGCCGAGCAGCTCGTCGCCACCCGCCGGCCCCAGCTCGGCGACGCCGGCGACACGCACCGAGCCGAAGTCGATGATCTTCACCGTGCCGCTGCGGTCGATCAGCACGTTGGCCGGCCGCAAATCCTGATGCACCATTTCCTTGCGGTGGAACGCGTAGAGCCCCCTTGCGATCTGCTCGATCAAGCCGCGAACGGTTTCGAGCTCCGCGCGCGGATGGTCAATCATCCACTGCGCCAACGTCTGGCCTTCGATGTACTCGAAGGCGACGTAAAGATAGCTGCGCGGCCGTTGCACCGCGCACGGCTTCAGCACGTGCGGACTGTCGATCCGCCGCGCCGCCCATTCCTCCAGCATGAACCGCTTGCGATAGTCCGGATCGTCGCGCAGATCGGCCGAGGGGATCTTCAGCGCCACCAGCTGTTCGGTGGCGAGATCGCTGGCGAGATAGATGTGGCTGCGGCTCGAGCCGTGCAGCTCGCGAACGATCCTATAACCGTCGAACTCGGCGCGGGGCTCGAGCAGCGGCGGCGGCAAGTCGGCCGCCCGCCCGAACAGGTCGATCGAATCCGCATCCGGCACGGTCTCGATCCGCACCAGCTGCACGGTGAGATTATCGTCGCTGCCGTTGGCGAACGCCTCGCCGATGATCGCCCGAGCCGCGGCGTCGAGATCGCCGGCATGATCGCGCAGCATCTGCACGACGAAGCGCTGGGTGATATGCTCGTACACGCCGTCGGTCGCCAGCACGAACAGATCGCCGGGGGCGACCGGCACCGCCAGATAGTCGATCTCGACCTGCGGATTGACGCCGAGCGCACGACCCAGATAGCTCTGCTCTGCAGACAGCCGAACGCGGTGGTCCTCGGTGAGCTGCTCCAGCGAGGCGCCGGCCAGCCGATAGATCCGGCTGTCGCCGATGTGAAACAGATGCGCTGCCGCGCCTTTGAGCACCAGCGCGCTCAAGGTGCAGACATAGCCCTTGTCGCGATCGTAGCGATAATCGCTGCGCCGGGTCTCGGCGTGCAGCCATGAATTGGTCGCCGCGATCACCCGCTGCGCCGACGACTTCACCGACCAGGCTTCCGACGTGCAGTAGTAATCAGTGAGAAAGCTCTTGACAGCGGACTCGCTCGCGACCTGGCTGACGTCGCTCGACGAGATGCCGTCGGCGAGCGCGAGCGCGATGCCCTTGGTGGTCAGCAGCGGCTCGGCCGGGATCAGCGCGCCATAGAAGTCCTGATTGACGGGCTTACGCCCCTGCGACGACGCCTGCCCGATCGAGACTGTGAGCTGCTGCGCCATGCGCCCTGCTGCGACCCAAGAAAATGGGAGCTTCACCCGGACCGGGCGAAGCTCCCGGAGGCGATCAGCTTACGCCGCGACGCGCGGCGCCGGAACCGCTTCGATCCGGCGCTTTGCCGCGGTGCGGACGTGGGTGGTGTAGAGCGTCAGCCCGGTGAAGGCGAGCCCGCCGACCAGATTGCCGAGCACGGTCGGGATCTCGTTCCAAACCAGATAGTCGAGTATCGAGAACTTGGCGTGCAGCATCAGGCCCGACGGAAACAGGAACATGTTCACCACCGAGTGCTCGAACACCATGTAGAAGAACACCAGGATGGGCATCCACATCGCCAGCACCTTGCCCGGCACCGTGGTCGAGATCATCGCCATCACCACGCCGGTGGAGACCATCCAGTTACACAGCATGCCGCGGAAGAACAGCGTCGCCATGCCGGCCGCGCCGTGCGCCGCATAGCCGAGGGTCCGCCCCTCGCCGATATTGCCGATCACCGTGCCGACTTTGTCGGGATCTTGCGTAAAGCCGAAGGTGGTGACGAACGCCATCAGGAACGCCACCGTCAGCGCACCGGCGAAGTTGCCGATGAACACCAGGCCCCAGTTGCGCAGCACGCCGCCGATCGTCACGCCGGGAC
Organism: Rhodopseudomonas sp. BR0C11; assembly: GCF_010820945.1. NCBI lineage: Bacteria > Pseudomonadati > Pseudomonadota > Alphaproteobacteria > Hyphomicrobiales > Nitrobacteraceae > Rhodopseudomonas > Rhodopseudomonas sp. BR0C11. The sequence continues at coordinate 644 of NZ_QTKI01000116.1, read as the reverse complement.
GCTTATCGAGCCACGCCAGCGGCGACAGCACGAATACGCCGGTGAGCAGATCGAAGCCGAGCAGATACAGCATGGTGAAGCCGACCGGGAATAGCAGTGCGCCGATCAACGGCTGGCCGGTATTGACGTTGATCGTGACCGCGAACCACGCGGCGAGCGCCAGAATGGCGCCGGCCATATAGGCGCGGATCACCGTATCGCGGGTGGACATGAAGATCTTGGACTCGCCAGCGTCGACCATCTTGGTGACGAATTCAGAAGGCGCGAGGTAGGACATCTGCTCCGTGCTCCGTTTGCTGCTGAAAAGGCCGCGTCGGAACGCACAAGCGGAGGAAGCAACAAGGGGGGCGGAGCCTCGACGACACCGCGGCTCTCCATCGGCGGGAGAGCTGTCCCATTGCTGTCTGCCGGACACCGGCTTGGCAATTCTCGGACGGCGGTCGTCGTTGACCGGAACTTACTAAGCAATCGCCGTGCCAGCGTCTGACGGCTCCGGCTACGCGCATTTCCCCCGAGAAATTCCTCAGATAACGCCCCTCCGGCTCAGCCGCCGCCGGCCCCGATGCCCAGACTCTGCGCAACAGGCCTGCGCATAGCTCGCATTTGAGGCAGCCCAACAATTAGCCCCTGGGGCCCCTTAAGCG
>NZ_QTKI01000115.1:0-12359 GCF_010820945.1 Rhodopseudomonas sp. BR0C11 | reverse complement strand
ATCTTCACCACCATCATCTCGACCGCGATGATGGCGTCGTCGACGAGCAGGCCGAGCGCGATGATCAGCGCGCCCAGCGAAATCCGGTGCAGATCGATGCCCATCGTCAACATCAGCGTGAACACGATGCCGAGCACCAGCGGCACCGAGGTCGCGACCACGATGCCGACGCGCCAGCCGAGCGATACGAAACTAACGAACAGCACGATCGCCAGGGCCTCGACGAACGAACGCATGAAGTCGCCGACCGCGTCGCGGACGACCGCGGGCTGATGAGCGATCCGCTCGAAGGTGACGCCGACCGGCGTGGCGCGTTCGACCTCGGCCATCGACGCTTCGACATCCGCACCGAGCTCCAGGATGTTGGCGCCCTTGCGCATCACGATGCCGATCGCCAGCGCCGGAACGCCGCGCTGCCGGACCAGAAACTGCGGCGGATCGATGAAGCCGCGCGACACGGTGGCGATGTCGCCGAGCCTGATCACCGTGCCGTTGGAGGCGATCGGGGTTTCTTCCACCGCGCGAACGCCGTCGAACGCACCGGAGACGCGCAGCGGGATCCGGGTCGACTGGGTCTGCACCATGCCGACCGGCGCAAGATCGTTCTGCTTGGCGAGACTGTCGAAGATCGTACGCGGCGCGATGCCGAGATTGGCGAGCTTGACGTGGTCGAAGTCGACGAAGATGCGCTCATCCTGGGTGCCGTAGATCGTCACCTTGGAGACGTTCGGAACTTTCAGCAGCCGCTGCCGCACCTGCTCCGCCATCCGCTTCAACACCGCGTAGTCGGCGCTGTCGGAGCGCAGCGTGTAGACGATCGAGTCGACGTCGCCGTATTCGTCGTTGACCTCCGGCCCCGCCACACCGTCGGGCAGGTCCGGCTTCACGTCGGCCATCTTCTTGCGGATCAGATAGAACAGCCAAGGGGTTTGCGCCGGCGGCGTGGTGTCGCGAAACTCCATCTGCGCCGCGGTGAAGCCGGGCTTGGAATAGGTCGTGACCTTGTCGAACCAGGGCAGTTCCTGCAGCTTCTTCTCGATGCGGTCCGCGACCTGAAGCTGCATCTCTTCGGCTGTCGCGCCGGGCCATGTCGCCGTCACCACCGCGACCTTGATGGTGTAAGACGGATCCTCGGCGCGGCCGAGCCGCTGATACGACAGCAGACCGGCGACACTGATCATCAGGATCAGAAACAGCATGAAGGACGGATGCGCCACCGCCCATGCGGAGAGATTGGGCCGCTGCATCACTTGCCCGCCGAGCTGAGCGAAAGCGTGGAGATCGGCCGCACCGTCAAGGCCGGATCGAGCTTTTCGACACCGAGCGCGACGACGGTTTCGCCGTCGCTGACGCCAGAGGTCACCAGCACATCGCGATCCTCATAGCGCTCGATCGTCACCGGCCGCTCGCGCAATTCGCCGCCGTCGCCGACCACGAACACCGCCGCGCCGCGGCCGTGATTGTAGATCGCCGTCAGCGGCAGCCGTGCGAAGCGCCGCTCGTCCTGCTCGCGCAGCGTCAGCGTGGCGCTCATGCCGATCCGCACCTTGTCGTCTGCGCCGGGGATCACGAAGCGCGCCGCGAAGGTCCGCGTCGCCGGATCGGCCGCGAAGGATAGTTCGCGCAGCCGCACCTCGTAGCTCTTGCCGGGCAGCGACCACAGCGTCAGCGAGGCGGAGGCACGACCGACCCGCTCGACGTAACTCTCCGGCAGCGCGACCACCGCCTCCAGCTCCGACAGCCGCGCCAGGCGGACCGCGGCCTGCCCGGCGCTGATGACTTGTCCCGGCTCGATCGGCGTCGCGGTGATCACGCCGTCCGCATCGGCTTCGAGGGTCGCGTAGTCGAGCGCGTGCCCGGCGAGATCGAGCGCACGCTGCGCGCGGACGAGCCGGCTGCGCGCCTCCTCGGCGGTGGCGTGCGCCTTCTGCAGCGCGGCGTTCGCCATCCAGCCCTTGCTCTGCAGATCGGTCGCGCGGCCTTCGTCGGCCTCGGCCTGAATCAGGTTGGACTGCGCCGCCTTCACTTCGGCTTCGGCCTGCTCGCGCTGCAGGCGGAGATCATTGGTATCGAGCGTCAGCAGCGGCTGGCCGCTGCGCACGAAATCGCCGGTCCGCACCAGCCGCCGCGCCACCTTGCCGCTGATCCGAAAGCCGAGGTCGCTCTCGATGCTGGGGCGGATGGTGGCGGCGAAGGTCCGCGTCCGGGCGCCCTCCTCGAACCGCACCGGCACCACCATCACCGGCTGCGGCAGCTTGGTCGGCTCCGCGGCGCCATGATCGGGCTTCGGAGCTGCAGAGTCGCAAGCTCCGAGGATCAGCGCCATCGCGATGATGGCGGCACGAAGCCCCACGATCTCTCTCATCGCCGTCTCGTCTTTTTCCCGGCCGGGCCGGAAGCACCGTCCGCCCGCCCATAATAAAACCAAACGTACGGTTATTATTCGGACGCGAGGCTGTCAATATGACCGTACGTTCAGTATGATTGCGGAGGACGCCTGGGTGAATTGGCGAGGTGACGGAGAGCGATGGTCAGGGTTCGGACGGAAGCCAAGCGGGACGCGATCCTCGACACCGCGGTCGAGGTGTTCAAAGAACGCGGTCTCGACGGCGCCTCGATGTCGGAAATCGCCAGCAGGCTCGGAGGCTCGAAGGCGACGCTGTATGGCTACTTCCCGTCCAAGGAAGAGCTGTTCGTGCACGTCGCGCTGCGCGTCGCCGGCAAGCAGATCCGCGGCATGTACGAAGATCTCGAGGCGCGCGCCACCGACGATCCGGAGCGCGTGCTCACCGAGTTCGGCAAGAAACTACTGCATCGCGTGCTGGCAGAGGACGCCACCACGGCCCACCGCCTTGCAGTGGCGCACGGCCGGATCGGCAATCTCGGGCGGATTTTCTACGACGCGGGTCCTGGCAAAGCGGTCGAGGCGTTCACCCGCTATATCGACGCCGCGACCAAAGCTGGCCGCCTGCATGCCGCCAATCCGGCTGTGGCAGCGTATCACCTGTTGGCGCTGCTTGAATCCGAGATCGCTTATCGCCGCTCGCTGCAATTTGGCGACGCCATCTCCGCCGGCGAGATCGATCAATGCGTCGACCGTGCCGTGCCGGTGTTCCTGGCTGCTTACGCGGCACCACGGACAAGCGACAAAGCGACCTGAGTTTCAGTTGAGCCCCGCGATCCCTCGCCTTCGATTCAAAGGCCGCCGACGGATTGACGGGTCACAATGCCGGCGCGCGGCGGAGTTGCTACGAGGACAGCACCATCATGCGTGCTCGGCGCGCGACGTGGTGGCGCATCTGAGGCGATTTGACAGTGCCATCGGTCCGCATGGATAGTCCGCCGGTCGCAGCGCGCGGGCTGTTTTGCGATGTTTGCAGCGCCTCGCGCGCCTCTCCGCTGGCGGGAACACATCGCCGGCGGCAAGCACAGGTTCTTTCATGAAATTTACCACACGGTTGGTCCTGCTGGTCACGGTGCTGACGGTCGGGGCCACGCTCGTAACCGCCGCCTTGCTGACCTGGACCACACGGCGCGCGATCATCACCGAAGCCGAAGCATCGGGTGAGAAAGTCGCGCGGCTGCTGGCGCGCAGCGCCAGTCTCGCCGCGTCGATCCCGACCGAAGTCGAGGGGATCATCGCCGAGGAGATGACTGCCGAAGGCACCCTGCTCGGCCATTTCGTCGAAGCTGCCGAACGCGCCGGCATGACGCCGACCGAGATCAATCGCCGGCTGAAGTCGATCACCGACGATACCGTTCTCGACGAAATCTGGATCACCGACGAGAAAGGCCACGCCTATCTGCACAGCCTGCCGGATGTGAATTTCACCTTCAGCAATTCGCCGCAGATGCAGCCGCAGGCCTACGCCTTCCACGATCTCCTCACCGGCCAGAAGAAGGTGGTCAATCAGGACGCCCGCAAGCGCGACATCGACAATCAGCATTTCAAATATGTCGGCGTCGGCGGCATCGACAAACCGCGCATCATCCAAGTCGGGCGCAGCGCCAAATTCCTGCAGCAGCTGACGATGAAGATCGGCCTGCCGCGCACGGTCGAGAATCTGTTGGCCGACGGCGACATCGACGCGGTGTGGGTGTTCGACCGCAAGCTCGACGCGCTGGTCGGCCCCGGCGTGTACGGCGCCGATCGCCGCGACGGTCCCAACGAGAAAGAACTCGGCCCGGTGCGTCTGGTGATCGCCGACGGCCAGACCCGGCACGTCGAGAGTCGCCAAAACCTCAGCGTGATCGCGCCGGTGCGCAACGAGCAGAAAGAGATCGTCGGTGCCGCGCTGGTTCGCCTGCCGATGAACCGCGTCTGGGCCACGGTGCAGAGCCAGGCCGAGATCGCAGCCGTCACCGCGTCGGCGATCGCCGCGCTCGGCATCCTGCTGTCGATCGGCCTCGCCCGCTATCAGGCGGCCCCGCTGCGCCAGATCACCCGCGCCGCCGCCGCGCTGGAGTCGCAGAAGTTCGATCCGAATTCGCTCACGCCCGTCGCGACCCGCCACGACGAGCTCGGCCAATTGGCCCGGGTGTTCACCGGCATGGCCGGACAGGTCGCCGCGCGCGAGGAATATCTCGACTCGATGGTGAAGCAGCGCACCGAGGAACTGGAGACGCGTAACCGCAGTCTTGAAGGGCTGTCGGCCGCGCTGTCGAAGTATCTGTCGCCGCAAGTCTACTCGTCGATTTTCAGCGGCCATCAGGACGCCGAGATCGCCTCCAAGCGCAAGAAGCTGACGATCTTCCTGTCCGACATCGCCAACTTCACGGCCACCACCGACAAGCTGGAGTCGGAAGACCTCACCGCGATGCTCAACCGCTATCTCGCCGAGATGGCGCAGATCGCGCTCAAGCACGGGGCAACGATCGACAAATATGTCGGCGATGCCGTGCTCGCCTTCTTCGGCGATCCGGAGAGCCGCGGCGTCAAGGAGGACGCCGTCGCCTGCGTGATGATGGCGATCGAGATGCAGGAGAAGCTAAAGCAGCTGGAGATGGAGTGGATCGACGCCGGCGCCGAGCGCCCGTTCCGGGTCCGCATCGGCATCAACACCGGCTTCTGCACCGTCGGCAATTTCGGCAGCCCGGACCGGATGGACTACACCATCGTCGGCGGCGCCGTGAACCTCACCTCGCGCCTGGAGCAGAACTGCGAGCCCGGCTCGATCCTGATCTCGCACGTCACCTGGTCGCTGGTGAACGATGTGATCGACGCCGAGGAGCGTCCTGCCCTTACGGTGAAAGGCTTCAGCGAGCCGGTGCGCGCCTATGAGGTCCGCGGCTTGAAGACCTCAGGGTCGACCGATGTAATCCGTAAGGAACTGCCCGGCATGCGGCTGTTCATCGACACCGTCACGGCGGATCGCACCGAGGTGAAGCAGACGCTGGTGCAGGTGGTCGAGGATCTCGACAAGAGCTGAAGCAGCCAAGCGCCGCGAGACGGCGCTACTTGTCCGGCTCCACGGTGATCTCTTTCAGCGCGCCGTCCGCCACCACCACGACCACGAACACCAGCTTGTCATCGCCGCGGTGCAGCCCGGCGCTGACCGCGCGCCCGCCACTGAGCTGCTCGGCGATCACCACCGCCTCGGACAGCTTCATCTTGATCCGCCGGAAATCGCCGAGGTCACGCTGGGTCTCGGCGTCGAGATCGGAGGCAGGTTTCGCCTCAGATGAGCGAACGATCCGGCGCGTGGCGACGTCGATCATGGTGCTCCACACCTGATCTCCCCGATACGACTTGACCTCGAACCACGGCGCCGAGCCTTCGTCGGTGAGGTTGAGATCGAAGACCCGCACGCCGGGCAGCTTCTTCTCCACCATCCGGATCAGGTCGGCGCCACTGCCGCGCGCGATCGTCACCGAACCGGTCGGCTCGTCGGTGGACGTCGCCGGCGGCGGCTGCACCGTCGGCTCGTGGCCACGATCGGACACCGCGGCCGAAGCCGGACAAAACAACAGCACCGCGGCCGTCAGGGCCGTCGTGAACCGGATTGCAGACATCTTCGCCTCACTCGTCCACCGCACGTCGAAGCAGTGGACGCCGCGCTCACAGCGCGTCGTTATTGGACACCGGCGACGTGGCGCGCCGGGGTGGTGGCCGCAACGGGCGCCGGCGCGGAATCATCCGCCGGCGGTGCGCTCGACCAGACATGGCCGCTGCGCGCGCGGTCGTAGCCGTATTGATACAGCGAGCGCATGTAGGCGGTGTCGAAGCCGGGCGGCGACGGCGGCCGGTCGCTCTCGATATAGGACAGATTGAAACCGTATTTGTTGCGGCGGGCGAACGCGTAGGTGCTGTAGAGGATCGACCGGGTCTGCGCCTTGATCATCGACGACGACGCCCGCGCGGCGATGTCCAGCGCACGATCGCGCACCAGCTGGAACTCCGGTTCAATGGTATTATTCATCAGGATGTAGAGCTGCAGGTTGAGCGACTTGTCCCACGAGGCACTACGCATCAGATACGCCTCCGGCAAGGTCAGCACCGGCGACATCACGCCGCCATCCACATGCATCTCCTGGAACCGGACGCCATCGGCTTCGGCATTGACCAGCATCGGCGGGAACACGGCCGGAATGCTCGCCGAAGCCGCGACGACATCCCTGAACAGATTGAGACTCTCCGGCGTCCGCAGCGCCGCGATCCGGCCCATGTCCCAGATCACCGAGCGCTGCGAATCCAGATTGGTGGTGACGACGAACAGCCTCCGCCCCTTGGCGTACTGCTCGGCCACCTCCTCCATGAAATTGGCATCGATGTACCGGGCAACCAGTTCGCGCAGGCGCTTGTTGCCGAACAGGCCTGAGCCGAAGATCGCGTTGAACGGATTCGGATCCTCCAGCAGGCTTTCGGCCACGCCGCTGGTGTAGAGCTCCCGCAGCGTGTCGTCGTAGCGCGGGCCGATATAGGCGAATGGCGCGATCAGCGCGCCGGTGCTGACGCCGGACACGATCGAGAACGACGGCCGGCTCCCTGCGGCCGTCCATCCCGCCAGCACTCCCGCACCATAGGCGCCGTCGGCGCCACCGCCGGACAGCGCGAGGTAGGTCTGCGGTCCGGAAATCCGGCGACCATCCACAAAGGCGGACGGCGGATCGTCGGCGTAGCGCCGCAGATCGTCGCGATCGAGGATCCGTGCCTTGGCGGCTTCGGCGGCCGTGTAGGGCTGGCGCGGCAGGCTTGCACAGGCGGCGAGCAAGCAGCTCGACGCCAGCGCGACAACGACGACAAACGAGCGAGGCACGCGGGACATCAGGACACCAGCAGGAACGAGGGACGCGCGACTACGGGGTCGCCGGCGGATCGTCGCGCCAGCGACTCCAGGGCTCGGACGTGTCAAAGCGCGGCGCCTGCCCCGGAACGCGCTCGAGATAGTCCTGATGGATCGCCTGGATGGTCTTGCGGTCGTCGAACTTCACCCGCCAACTGCTCGGCGAGCCCTGCCCGACGATGACGCCCTCACGGGTGCCGTAGCGCGGATGCCGCTCACGACCCAGCGGACTCATCCGAACGCGGTCGCCGCGGCACAGCGGAAGATCGGGCGGTGTTTCACTCGAACTAGCCATCCTAAGCCTCTTGTGTCGGCGCCTTGATGCGGAACCACGCAATGTACAGCGCAGGCAGGAACAACAGGGTGAGCACCGTGCCGACGATGATGCCGCCCATCATCGCGTAGGCCATCGGTCCCCAGAACACTTCTCGCGCGATCGGGATCAGCGCCAAGCTCGCCGCCGCCGCGGTGAGCATGATCGGCCGCATCCGGTGCTCGGTCGCTTCCGTCACCGCATCCCAAGGTGGACGTCCCTCGCTGCGCAACTGTTCGATTTGCACGATCAGGATCACCGAGTTTCGGATCAGAATCCCGATCAGAGCCAGCACGCCGAGGATCGCGACGAAGCCGAGCGGCGCACGGCTCGGCAGCAGCGCCGCGACCACGCCGATCAGCGCCAGCGGCGCCACCGCGAACACCAGGAACAGCCGCTGGAAGCTCTGCAGCTGGATCATCAGCACGGTGGCCATCACGAACAGCATGATCGGCACCACCGCGACGATCGGCGCTTGCGACTTGCCGCTCTCTTCCACCGCGCCGCCGACGGTCACCGAATAGCCGACCGGCAGCTTGGCGGTGAACTCGCCGACCGAATGCTTCAGCTGCTCGACCACCGTCGCCGGCTGCACCTCGTCGATCACGCTGGCCTTGACCGTGACGGTCGGCAGCCGCGCGCGGCGCCAGATCGTCGGCTGCTCCAGCTCGTAGCGGAACGTCGCGACCGCCGCGAGCGGCACCGTCTGGCCGCTGCCGCCGGACAGTTGCAGGTTGCGCAGCGTCTCGATCGAGCCGCGCTCGGCGTCATTGGCGCGGCCGAGTACGTTGACCAGATAGATGTCGTCACGCACCTGGGTGATGGTCGCGCCGTCAAGGATGCCGTTGAGCGTCGAGGCAATGTCTTCCGACGTGACGCCGAGCTGACGCGCCTTGTCCTGCAGCACGTCGACCTTGATCACCCGCGCCGGCTCCATCCAGTCGAACACCACTTCGCCGAGATGCGGATTGGCGGCGACGATGCCGGCGAGCTGCTGCGCGAAGCCGCGCACCTTGGCGATGTCCGGCCCGCTGACGCGATACTGCACCGGCCGCCCCACCGGCGGACCGATGTCGAGCAGTTTCACCAGCGCGTCGGTGCCTGGGAAGGTCTTGCGCAAGTAAGCCTGCAGCTCCTCCCGCAGCCGGTCGCGGTCGGCGAGGCTCTTGGTTACGATCACCATCTGGCCGAAGGTGGCGTTCGACGGTTCGACGTCGAACGACAGCACGAAGCGCGGAGCGCCCTGCCCCACATAGGTCGACCAGTGGTCGATGCCCGGCCGTCCCTTCAGCGCCTCGCGCTCGAACTTGGCCATCTGCGCATTGGTCTCGGCGATCGAGCTGTTCTGCGGCAGGTTCCAGTCGACGATCAGTTCCTTACGGTCCGAATTCGGGAAGAACTGCTGCTGCACGAAGCCCATGCCGACGATCGACAGCGCGAAGGCGGCCAGTGTCAGTCCGATCGTCAGCCAGCGGTGCCGCATGCAGAATCCGAGCATCCGGCTGAACATCGTCGCGAACCGGCCCTTGGTCTCGTGGTGGTTCTTCATCTTGTCGGGCAGGATGGTGACGCCGAGCAGCGGCGTGAACAGCACCGCGACGATCCACGACGTCAGCAGCGACACCGCGATCACCACGAACAGCGTGAAGGTGAACTCGCCCGCCGCGCTGTTGTTGAGGCCGATCGGAATGAAGCCCGCCACCGTCACCAGCGTGCCGGTCAGCATCGGGAACGCAGTCGAGGTGTAGACATGGGTCGCGGCCTTGGCTAGCGAGTCGCCGACCTCCAGCCGCGCCACCATCATCTCGACCGCGATCATGGCGTCGTCGACCAACAGGCCGAGTGCGATGATCAGCGCGCCGAGCGAAATTCGCTGCAGCGAGATCCCCGAATAGGACATCACCATGAAGGTGATCGCCAGCACCAGCGGGATCGAGATCGCCACCACCAGGCCGGCGCGCATGCCGAGGCTGATGAAGCTGATCACCAGCACGATCGCCACCGCCTCGAACAGCGCCCGGGTGAAGCCCGACACCGCCTCGTCGACGATCTGCGGCTGGTCCGACACCAGATGCACTTCGGCGCCGACCGGCAGATCGGCGGAGATCCGCTTCATCTCCTCTTTCAGCGCTTCGCCGAACTGCAGCAGATTGGCGCCGGCTTTCATGCCGATCGTCAGCGCAATCGCCGGCTCGCCGTTGAAGCGGAACAGCGAGGTCGGCGGATCGACATAGCCGCGCCGGATGGTGGCCACATCGGTCAGCGGGAAAAAGCGGTCGTTGACCCGGAGATTGATCGCCTTGAGGCTTTCTTCCGAGGTGAACTGACCGCTGACTCGGACGCTGATCCGCTCCGGCCCGGCCTGCAGCACGCCCGACGGCGTAATCGCGTTCTGCGCCTGCAGCGAGCTGACGATGGTGCGCTGATCGAGGCCGAGCGCCGCGACTTTGCGCGGCGAGAATTCGAGGAAGATTACTTCGTCCTGGGCGCCGACGATGTCGACACGGCCGACATTCGGCACCTGCAGCACCTTGGCGCGGACTTCTTCGACCTTGTCGCGGAGTTGGCGCTGGGTCAGGCCGTCGCTGGTGAACGCATAGATGTTGCCGAACACGTCGCCGAAGCGGTCGTTGAAGGCGGGGCCGACCACGCCCTGCGGGAAGTCGCCCTTGATGTCGTTGATCATGTTGCGCACGCGCACCCAGGTGGGCTGCACGTCGCGCGCCTTGGTGGTGTCGCGCAGATTGACGAATACCGTAGTCTCGCCGGGCGTGGTGATGCTCTTGGTGTAGTCGAGCGACTCCAGCTCCTCGAGCTTCTTCTCGATCCGGTCGGTGACCTGCCGGGTGGTCTCCTCGGCCGAGGCGCCGGGCCACTTCGCCTGGATCACCATGGTCTTGATGGTGAACGCCGGGTCTTCCTCGCGGCCGAGGTCGAGATACGAAAACAGACCGGCCGCCATGAAGGCGATCATGAAGTACCAGACGAGCGAACGGTGCTGCAGCGCCCAGTCGGAGAGATTGAACGACTTCACGGCGTGACTTCCCGTTCGAACCGGACCATTTGGCCTTCCTGCAGATGATGGACGCCGGCGGTGACGATCCGCATGCCGGCCTCGAGCCCATCGGTGACCTGAGCCGTGCCGTTGTCGCTCGGCGCGACCTGCACGCTGCGCTTACTGACCGATCCCTTGGCGGTGTCGATCACCCACACGCTGGCCTGATCGCCCTGGCGCAGGATCGCGGTCGCCGGCAGGCGGAAGCCGCGGCTCGGCTTGCCCGGGATCAGCGTGGTGATCGTGGTGCCGAGCCGGAATGTCTCGGGCGGATTTTCCAGCGTGATACGAACCCGCCGGGCGCGCGTGACTTGATCGGCCTGCGGCGCGATCTCGCGCACCTTGCCGTCGACCCGGACGCGCGGATCGAGCTGCAGCGCCACGGTCAGCGGCGTGCCGATCTTCAGCACGCCGACCAGATCGTCGGCGACGTCGATCACCGCCTCACGAATGTCGGGACGCGCGACGGTCGCAACCATCTGGCCGGGATTGACCACCTGACCAACCTGCGCGCCGACCGCGGTGACGACGCCGGCATATTGCGCCTCGATCTTGGTGTAGCTCAGTTGCTCGCGCGCCTTGGTCAGCGCCGACTGGGCGCGGACCACCGCAGCCTGCGCAGCGGCATCGCCCTGCTCGGCGCTGTCGAGCGTCGCCTTGGTGGTGGCGCCGGTCTCGATCAGCGCGCGTTGCCGGTTGGCGGTGCCGCTGGCATTGACGAGCTGCGCCTGCGCGGTCGCCAGATCGGCCTGCGCCGAACGCACCGCGAGTTCAGCCGCGAACGGATCGACCGCGGCCAGCGTCTGCCCCTTCTCGACAACGTCGCCGATATTGACCGGCCGGGCGATCAGCCGGCCCAGCATGCGAAACCCGTAGTCGGTCTTGAACAGCGGCTCGACCGTGCCGACGACGGCGAGATTAGTCCCCTGCAGCGGCGCAATCACCGTCGACATCACCGGCCGCACCGGGGGCTTGGTTTCCGATTTGTCGTTGCAGCCGGTCAGCAGCAGCGCAGCCGCGATCACCGCAACAAAGCGTGGCGCGCTCATGCGGCGCCTCCCGCATCGGCAACCACCTGCCCGGGACGCAGCATCTTTCCGCCGTCGACCACGACGCGATCGCCGATCGACAGGCCGCGACTGACCACGATCGCGTCGGTCTCGTAGCGTTCGATCGCGACGCTCTTGAGGGACACCGTATGGGTCTTCGGATCGACCACCCACACCGCGGCGCCGCTCTGGTCAGCGGTCAGCGCGCTCCACGGCAGCACGATCTTGTCCAGCGTCTGACTGAAGCCCTCGCCGACCACGACGCTGCCGAGCGTCATCTCGGGCGGCGGATTCTCGATCGACAGTTTGACACGGACCGAACCGGTCTTCGGATCGACTGTCGGCGAGATTTCGCGCGGCTTGGCCACGGCGGTAATTGCCGGGTTCGACACCAGCGACAGCTTGATGGAGTCGCTGCCGACCGGGATCAGGAAGATCGCCTCATAGACGTCGAACACCGCATCCCGGGCGCCGTCTTCGGCAAGCGTGTAGGCCGACTGCGCCGACTGCGCGACCTGACCGACTTCGACGTTGCGTGCGGTGATGATGCCGGCCGCGCTGGCGCGCAGTTCAGTGTAGCCGAGCGCATCCTTGGCGATGCCGAGTTGCGCCTTGGCGGTGTCGACAGAGCCCTCGGCCGCGCGCAGCCCCTCCTGCGC
>NZ_QTKI01000114.1:0-12408 GCF_010820945.1 Rhodopseudomonas sp. BR0C11 | reverse complement strand
GTTCTCGCTCGCCGAGATGATCGAGCAGGTGACGGATGCCGAGCCAAGGGTACTGGTGAGCGATCGCGGTTTTCTCGACAGTGCGCTGCAGCTCGCCGACGCTTGCGACTGCATCACCGCTGTGATCGCTGCCGCGCCGAACACCGCGGGGCTGCCGAAGCTCTACGATTACGAGGCTCTGCTCGCGGACGAGAAGCCTTGCGCCGACGCCGGCCGTGGCAACGACGATCTCGCGTGCCTGTTCTACACTGGCGGTACGACAGGCCGCGCCAAGGGCGTGATGCTCAGCCACCGCAATCTGTGGGTCAACGCGGTGGTGACGTCGCTGTCTTTCGGCTTCGATGAGACCACGGTGGCGCTGCACGCCGGGCCGCTGTTCCATCTCGGCGCCGGTGCTCGCGTCTACACCACCTCGATCATGGGCGGGCGCCATGTGGTGATCCCGCGGTTCTCGCCGAACGACGTATTGGCTGCGATCAGCCAGCACAAGGTGACGGTGGCGACCTTCGTGCCGACGATGCTCGGCATGATCCTGCAATTGCCGGATCTCGACAGCTACGATCTGTCGAGCCTGAAGCTGATCACCTATGGTGCTTCGCCGATGCCCGAAGCGGTGCTGCAGGAGTGCCTGCGGCGGTTTCCGTCGATCAGGTTCGGCCAATCCTACGGCATGACCGAGCTGTCGCCGGTCGCGACCATTCTGTCACCTGAGGATCATCTGCCGTCCGCGCCGCGGCATCGGCTGCGCTCGGCCGGCCGGCCCATTGTGTCGGCAGAAGTCAGGATCGTCGATGACGAGGACAGCGAGCTGAAAGCTGGCGAGGTCGGCGAGGTCGTGGTGCGCGGGCCGATGGTGATGATGGGCTACTGGAAACAGCCGGAACTGACCGCACAGGCGCTGCGCGGCGGCTGGATGCATACCGGCGATTCCGGCCGGTTCGACGCTGATGGCTATCTCTACATCTCCGACCGGATCAAGGACATGATCATCACCGGCGGCGAGAACGTGTATTCGATCGAGGTCGAGAACGCGATCGCGGCGCATCCCGACGTGCTGCAATGCGCGGTGATCGGCATCCCTCATGCCAAATGGGGGGAGGCGGTGCATGCGGTGGTGGTGCGCCGCGCCGGCTCTTCGCTGACGGCGGAGGAGCTGATCACGTTCTGCCGCTCGGTGATCGCCGACTACAAATCGCCGCGCAGCATCGAATTCCGCGACGACCCGCTGCCGCTGTCGAGCGTCAACAAGATCAACAAGGCGGCGCTCCGCGCGGCGTATTGGAGCGACAAGGACCGGCGGGTGAGTTGAGGTTCTGTCTCAGGCACAACGTCACTCGCGTCGTCATTGCGAGGAGCGCAGCGACGAAGCAATCCAGCTTCGCGCGCCGGACGATGGATTGCTTCGCTTCGCTCGTAATGACGGGAAAGGTCGTGCCTCTGTCTTCGGCTAAAGATGCCGGACCGCGCCGTTACCCGCCCAGCGCCGCGCTGATTGCTCTCGCTGCATGTGCCAGCGCTGGGCCGTGGTGTTCGATCAGCTGCTGCTGCGACACCAGATAGGCCGGGCCGCCGAAGCTCAAGGCATATACCGGGCCTCCATTCGGCGGCACGATTGCGGCGCCGACTGCGTTGATGTCCTTGCGCCACTCGCCGGTCGAGATGCAGAAGCCCTGCCGGGCCATCTCGCGCATCGACTTGGTGATCGATTTTTCGATCTTCAGCCAGTCTGAGCCGTGATGCTCGCGCAATTCCGCCAGCAGCGCCCGGCGCTCATCGTCGCCGATCGTCGCCAGATAGGCCTTGCCGAGCGACGTCGTGGCGAGCGGCACGCGGGAGCCCGGTGGCAGCCGCAGGCCGATCAGCGCGTCGCTCTCGCAGCTTTCGATGTTCAGCATCATCAGCCGTTCGCGGGTGCCGAGCCCGACATGCAGTTGGCTGTCTTCGGCGAGCCTGGTCATGATCGGTAGCGCGGCTTTGCGGACGTCGAGATTGGCGAGCGCCGCGTAGCTCAGCGCCAGCGCGCGGGCGCCGAGCTGATAGGTCGCCGAGCGCGGCTCGTAGGTGAGATAGCCGAGCTGGATCAGCGTGTGAGTCATCCGCGAGATCGTCGGCTTCGGCAATCCGGTGCGCTCGGCGAGCTCCTGATTACCGAGCGCGCGGTCGCCGGCGCGAAACGCGCCGAGCACGTCGAGGCCGCGCGCCAGCGCCGAGACGAACAGCCGGCCGCCGGCATCATCGCGTTCGGCGGCGTCGGCGCGGGGCCGGCGCGATGCGCGCTGCAGCGATTGCCGCTCGACGCGGCGTTGCGCGCGATCTTCCGAGCTCACAGCAGGCGGTCGCTTCGCGACTTTCGCGCCACCGCTTCGCTTGGCGGCTGCGGGCCCGCGCGTGGTTGTCTTCGCCGCCATGATCGTGGTTTCCGTGCGGCACGGCCGCGAGTCAAAGATGTTTGCGAAAATCGATTTCGCATATTGTGCGACCGTCGCTGCGGTGGCAAGCTGCACAAAAACAAGAGGAAGCGGAAGGATGCCGATCGACCCCGCGCGCTTGCGCAACTGGCCCATTCCCGACATCGAGCAGAGCTACACCGAACGCGACACCATGTTGTACGCGCTCGGCGTTGGCTATGGCGACGCCCCGCTCGACGCGAAGCAGCTGCGTTACGTCTACGAGCAGGATTTGCAAGTGCTGCCGTCGATGTCGGTGGTGCTCGGCTATCCGGGGTTCTGGCTCGGCAATGAGGACACCGGCGTCGACTGGCGCAAGGTTCTGCATGGCGAGCAGGGTTTTGAGATCTTCAAGCCGCTGCCGCCGAAGGCGACAGTGGTGGGGCGTTCGCGCGTCACCGGTCTGTTCGACAAGGGCGCCGGCAAGGGTGCCGTGTTGTTGTCGGAGCGCGATGTCGTCGACAAGGCGACCGGCGATCTGTTGTGCCGCCTGACCTCGACCACGATGTTGCGCGGCGACGGTGGGTTCGGCGGACCCTCGGGGCCATTGCCGGTGCCGCACGCGCTGCCCGAGCGTGCGCCCGATCTGTCGCTGCGGATCGCAACCTCGCCGCGCGCCGCGCTGCTGTATCGGCTGTCCGGCGACTACAATCCGCTGCACGCCGATCCCGAAGTCGCGCGCAAGGCCGGATTCGACAAGCCGATTCTACACGGGCTGTGCAGCTTCGGCGTGGTTTGCCGCGCCTTGGTCGAGCTTTGCTGCGATGGCGATCCGACGCGGCTGACCAAGATGCAGGTGCGGTTCTCATCGCCGGTGTATCCCGGCGAAACCATCGTCACCGAAGTGTGGAAAGATGCGGAAGGACGACTTTCGTTCCGTGCCAAAGTGGCCGAACGGGATGTCGTTGTGATCAACAACGGTCTCGCCGCGGTCTCGTGACGTTAGTCCGATTATTCCGCATAAAGGAAAACGAGGCGGCCGGCCTGCGGAGAGTGACTTTCGGCGGGCATCACGTATAAGTCCGCCGACGCTGCAACAACAACGAACAACAAGAGGAACGCCCGTGTCCATTTCCCGACGGTCATTCGGAATCGGTGCGACGGGTCTGGTGCCCGGAACGGTCGCAGCGCCTTGGGTTCGCAACGCCAGCGCCGAGCCCGCGCCGATCAAGATCGGCGTGATCAATTCGATGAGCGGCGGTCTGTCGGCCTACGCGCAGGAAGGCAAGCCGGCGTTCGACTACATCATCGACCAGATCAACAAGAGCGGCGGCATCAAAAGCAAGGATGGCGCTAAGATTCAGTTGCTGCAGGCCGACGACGCCAGCCAGCCGGCGCGGACCGCGACGGAAGCGCGCCGCCTGATCACCGAAGAAAAGGTGCCGCTGCTCACTGGCACCATCCTCAGCGCCCAGATGCTGGCGCTGACGCCGGTGCTCGACGAATTGAAGGTGCCGACGCTGTCGATCTGGGCCGGTGGCGCCAAGTCGAACTACATGTTCTCGCTCGGCTATCCGTATGACCGCGGCTACGCGCAGTCGATGCACGATTTCATCGTGTCGCTGCGCGACAACGACAAGTTCCCGATCAAGACCGCGGTGATGTGCTACTCGAACTACGAGGCCGGCCAGCAGGTCAACAAGTTCCTGGTCGAGAAGCTGAAGGCCAGCGGCATCGAAGTGATCGGCGAAGCGCCGCTCGACACCAAGGCGCAGGACCAGACCTCTGCGATGATCCGCATCCGCTCGCTGAAGCCGGACGTGGTCACCGGGCTGGTGACGCCACGCGACGGCATTCTGATGCATCAGGCGCGCTATAACCTGAATTACCAGGGCAGTCTGTTCGTCGGCGGCACCGACGGCTACTCGGACCTGTCGCTGTGGAAGGATCTCGGCCCCGAGATCGGCAAGGCGGTGCTGACGCGCAACCTGTTCGGCATGACCGGCTTCAGCGCCGGCGCCAAGATGGACTCGATGCAGAAGATCATCACCGAGCTGCGCGACGTCGCCAAGCTCGATCGCATCGGTCAGGGCGCGGTTCAATATGCCCAGGGCGCGCGTGTGCTGCAGCAGGTGTTGGAGAACGCCAAGTCGCTGGAGCCGGACGCGCTGCTCGACGCTTTCAAGAGCTTCAAGATCCCGTTCGGCGATCCGCATCTCTACATCGCCAAGCCGAAGGGGCTGCAGTTCGCCGAGGACCGGCTGCTGACCGACGGCTCGGCGATGATGATCCAGTGGATGCCGGATCAGAGCCAGGAAGTCGTGTTCCCGAAGGAGTTCGCACAGGCAGCTCCGCGTCCCAAGAGCTGATCTCGTCGTGGCTATTCTCGAAGTCGACAACATCAGCAAACGCTTCGGCGGCCTGCTCGCGCTGAACGACGTCTCGTTCGGCGTCGAGAAGGGCGAGATCCTCGGCATCATCGGCCCCAACGGCGCCGGCAAGACGACGCTGTTCGGCGTCGTCTCCGGCTTCATTGCGCCGTCGAGCGGCGACGTCCGGTTCGACGGCCAGCGCATCACCGGCATTTCGCCCGACCGGCTGACGCGCCGCGGCCTAGTGCGCAGCTTCCAGATCGTCCAGACCTTCGCCGACATGACGACGCTCGAGGTCGTCACCACAGCGGCGCTGACCCGGCGGCCGCTGCGGCAGGCAATCGATTATGCGGCCGAAGTTCTTACCCGCGTCGGCCTCGGCGCCAAGCTCGATGAAACGCCGGCGACGCTGTCGCTGCAGGACAAGAAGCTGCTCGAAGTCGCCAAATGCGTCGCGACCGATCCGCAGTGCATCCTGCTCGACGAGGTGATGGCCGGCCTCACAATGGCCGAGACCGAAGCGCCGATGGCGATCATCCGCGAGCTCAACCGCTCCGGCGTCACCATCGTGATGGTCGAGCATGTCATGCCGGTGATCATGCGGATGGCGACCCGGATGGTGGTGATCAATTTCGGCGAGAAGATCGCCGAGGGCACGCCCGACGAGATCATCAAGGACCGCAAGGTGATCGACGCTTACTTCGGAGAGCATCTCGATGCTTGAGGTCGAAGGTCTGGTCGCAGGCTATGGCGGCTCGCCGATCCTGCGCGACGTGTCGCTCAGGCTCGCGTCCGGCGAAATCGTCGGCTTGCTCGGCGCCAACAATGCCGGCAAGACCACGCTGATCAACTGCCTGTCGGGGATCGTGACGCCGATGTCCGGCCGCATTCTGTTCGAGGGGCAGGACGTCACCCGCGCCACGGCGCGCGAGCGCGTCGAACTCGGCATCATCCAGGTGCCGGAGGGGCGGCTGGTGTTCCCGGAGATGAGCGTGCGCGAGAATCTGCTGCTCGGCGGGTTTTGCGACCGCGCCCGGCCGCATCGTCCGGCGCAGATGGAAAAGGTGCTGGATCTGTTCCCGCGGCTGAAGGAGCGACTGACCCAGGCCGCCGGCACGCTGTCCGGCGGCGAGCAGCAGATGCTGGCGATCGGCCGCGGGCTGATGGCGGAAGCGCGCATCCTGATGCTGGACGAGCCCTCGCTCGGCCTGTCGCCGCTGTTCGTCCAATATATCTTCGAGATCATCGACCAGTTGCACCAGAGCGGCCTCACCATGCTGCTGGTCGAGCAGAACCTCAATCTGACGCTGCGCCATGCGCAGCGCTGCTACGTGCTCGAACGCGGCCAGGTCGCGGTCGAGGGCGCGGCCGATTTGGTCAGGGACGATCCGCGCACGCGGCAGGCCTATCTGGGCCTGTGAACGGAGACGGCAAGTGAGCGAATTCTGGCAGGCCTTGGCGCAAGGCGTCCTGATCGGAAGCACCTACGGGCTGCTCGCGCTGGGCATGGGCCTGGTGTACAGCGTATCCGGCATCGTCAACTTCGCCCATGGCGATTTCATCTCGCTGGCGATGTTCATGGCGCTGGCGCTGTTCTCGGCGTTCGCGCTTGATCCATACGTCTCGGCGCTGATCACCATCCCGGTGATGGCGCTGATCGGCGGGCTGGTCTACCGCTATCTGTTACGCCCGATGGCCGGGCACCAGTTTCTGATGATCGTGCAGCTCACGCTGGGTCTCAGCCTGGTGCTGCAGAACGGCATCCTGATGGTGTTCGGCGGCCAGCCGGCGCGCACGCCGTCGATCGTCGAATCCAAGCTGATCATCCTCGGCGACGTCGTGCTGCGGCTGCCGCATCTGATCGCGTTTGCGGTCGCGTTCGCGATGGCGATCGGGCTCTACGTGATGCTGCGCTCGACCGATTTCGGCCGTTCGATCCGTGCGGTGCATCAGAACGCGCGTGCCGCGGCGCTGATGGGGGTCGATGTCGGGCGGGTTCAGGTGGTCACCTTCGCGATCGGCGTCGCGATCCTCGCCGTCGCCGCGGCGCTGCTGCTGCCGGGCACGCCGATCACCCCGACCCAGGGCCTGCAGTACACCGTGATCACGCTGTTGGTCGTGGTGCTCGGCGGTATGACCAATTTCGTCAGCATCATGCTCAGCGGCCTGGTGATCGGCATCTCCGAGGCGTTCGGCCAGATCTACGTGTCGGATACGCTCGGCCGTCTGGTGCCTTACGCGATCTTCGTGCTGATCATGCTGTTCCGGCCGCAGGGCCTGACCTGGAGGACGTCATGATCGGCAAGGGCTTCTACCAGACCCTGGCGTCGCCGTGGCTGTGGGGCATTCTGGTTCTCGCGGCCTGCCTGCCGCTGGTGCTGAACAGCTACCACCTGCACCTTCTGACCCTGGCGCTGGTCTATGTGGCGCTGGCGTCGGCCTGGAACCTCGTCGGCGGCATGGCCGGGCAGGTGTCGCTGGCGCACAGCCTGTTCATCGGCATCGGCGCAATGCTGTCGACCGCGCTGCTGGTCAAGTTCGGCATCAACATGTGGGCCGGGCTGGTGATCTCCGCGGCGATCGCCGGCGCGCTCGGCGCCATGATCGCCTGGATCGACTTCCGCTTTCAGCTCGGCCATCTCTCCTTCGTGCTGATCACGCTGGCGTTCGCCGAGATGGGCGCGATCATCGTCGAAGGCTGGGAATTCCTCGGCGGCGCCTCAGGCTTGCTGCTACCGCGTGACACCGGTGATTTCTGGGCATTCCAATTCGGTGGCGGACGCGGTGCGTTCTGGGTGATGCTGGGATTGGCGGCCGCTGTGGTGCTGGTCAACGTCGCGATCCTCAATGCGCCGCTCGGCTATTATCTCCGCACCATCCGCGACAACGAGAAGGCAGCGCAGGCGATCGGCGTCAACGTGCTGCGCCACAAGATCACCGCGATGACGATCTCGGCGGTGCTGACCTCGATCGTCGGCACCTGTTATGTGCGCTATCTGACGTTTGCCGATCCGTATCTGCTGGCGACCCCGACCATCACCATCGAGATCGTGCTGTTCGCCACCGTCGGCGGGCTTGGCCGCGCGTTCGGTCCGGCGCTGGGTGCGCTGTTGCTGGTGCCGCTCGGCGAGGTGCTGCGCGGCCAACTCGGCGGGGCGGTGCCAGGCTTGCACTATTTCATCTACGGCGTCGTCGTGATCGTGGTGATCCTCGTCACACCGCGCGGCCTGCTGCCGCTCGCCGAACGGGCGTGGCGCAGCTTGCGCCGCCGCGGCCCGGAGCCGCGGCCGGCTTCAGCGTCCTAAGCCGGCCGTCAGCGGCCGGGAGCGACTACGCTCCCGGCGCCAGCGCCGCCCCCGCATCGCGGCGGCGGGCCGCGCGCTTCAGCCTAAAGCCTTCGATCAGGCCGTAGATCGCCGGGATCACGATCAGCGTCAGCAGTGTCGACGAGACCATGCCGCCGATCATCGGCACGGCGATCCGCTGCATGATCTCTGAGCCGGTGCCGCTGCTCCACAGGATCGGCAGCAGGCCCGCCATGATCGCCACCACCGTCATCATCTTCGGCCGGACGCGCTCGACCGCGCCTTCCATGATCGCCTCCTGCAGATCGCGCGGCGTCAACCGCTTGCCTTCTGCGGCGCATCGCGCTTTGGCGGCGGCCAGGGCGTGGTCGAGATAGATCAGCATCACCACGCCGGTCTCGGCTGCGACGCCGGCCAGAGCGATGAAGCCGACCGCGACTGCGACCGACAGATTGAAGCCGAGCGCCCACATCAGCCACAGCCCGCCCACCAGCGCGAACGGCAGCGACAGCATCACGATCAGCGTTTCGGTCAGTGATCGGAAGTTGAGGTACAGCAGCAGGAAGATGATCGCGAGCGTCAGCGGCACCACGATCTTCAGCCGTGCGGTGGCGCGTTCGAGGTACTCGTACTGCCCGCTCCAGGTCACATAGGTGCCGGGCGGGAAGCTCACGCCCGCCTGCACCGCCTGCTTGGCGTCGGCGACGTAGCCGCCGAGGTCGCGGTCGCGGATATCGACATAGATATAGGTCGCAAGCTGACCGTTCTCGGTACGGATCGAGGTCGGGCCGCGCGCCGGCTGCACCGTCGCCACCTCGCCGAGCGGCACGGCGCCGCCGGCCGGCAGCGGCACCAGCACGTCCCGGGCGATTCCTTGCGGATCGTCGCGCAGTTCACGTGGATAGCGCATGTTGACGGTGAAGCGCTGCCGGCCTTCCACCGTCGTGGTCACGGTTTGACCGCCGAGCGCGGTGGCAATGGTGTCCTGCACGTCCTGGATCGCGAGGCCGTAGCGTGCCAGAGCCGTTCGTTCCGGAACGATCTCCAAGTAGTAGCCGCCGATGGTGCGTTCGGCATAGGCCGAGGAGGTGCCGGGGACGGTCTTCAGCACCTGCTCGACCTGTTTGGCGAGGCGGTCGATCTCGACCAGATCGGTGCCGATTACTTTGACGCCCACCGGCGTGCGGATGCCGGTCGACAGCATGTCGATCCGCGCCTTGATCGGCATTGTCCAGGCATTGGAGACGCCGGGGAATTGCAGCGCCTTGTCCATCTCGGCAATCAGCCCGTCGGTGGTCAGGCCCGGTCGCCATTCTGCTTTCGGTTTAAGGTTGATCACCGTCTCGAACATTTCGGTCGGCGCCGGATCGGTCGCAGTCGAAGCGCGGCCGGCCTTGCCGTACACCGAGGCGACCTCGGGGAAGCCGCGGATGATGCGATCCTGCATCTGCAGCAGCTCGGCGGCCTTGGTGATCGACAGGCCGGGCAGGGTGGTCGGCATGTAGAGCAGCGTGCCTTCGTCGAGCGCGGGCATGAACTCGGTGCCGAGCTGGCGCGCCGGCCAGATCGAGACGCCGAGCACCACCAGCGCCAGCACGATCACCAGCATCTTGGCGCGCAGCACGCCGCGGATCACCGGACGATAGACCCAGATCAGCGCCTGGTTGATGATGTTGCGATGCTCCGCAACGATCTTGCCGCGGACGAAGATCACCATCAGGGCCGGCACCAGCGTCACCGACAGCAGCGCCGCCGCCGCCATCGCGAACGTCTTGGTGAAGGCGAGCGGCCCGAACAGCCGCCCCTCCTGCGATTCCAGCGTGAAGATCGGCAGGAACGATACGGTGATGATCAAGAGGCTGAAGAACAGCGCCGGCCCGACCTCGGAGGCGGCCTCGATCAGGATCGCGATGCGTGATTTGCCCGGCTCGGCGCGCTCCAGGTGCTTATGGGCGTTCTCGATCATCACGATCGCGGCGTCTACCATGGCGCCGATCGCGATCGCGATGCCGCCGAGGCTCATGATGTTGGAGCCGAGGCCGAGCAGCTTCATTGCGGCGAAGGCCATCAGCACGCCGATCGGCAGCATCAGGATCGCCACCAGCGCGCTGCGGACGTGCAGGAGGAAGATGATGCACACCGCGGCGACCACCAGGCTCTCTTCGAACAGGGTGTGCTTCAGCGTGTCGATCGCGCTGTAGATCAGCGTCGAGCGATCATACACCGGCACGATCTCGACCGATTTCGGCAGGCTGCTGGCGATTTCCTGGAAGCGCTTCTTGACGTGCTCGATCACATCGAGCGCGTTGACGCCGAAGCGCTGCAGCACGATGCCGCTGGCCACTTCGCCTTCGCCGTTGAGCTCAGCGATGCCGCGGCGCTCGTCGGGGCCGAGTTCGACCCGCGCCACATCCTTCAGCAGCACCGGTGTGCCGCCGCTGGCCTTCAGCACGATGTTGCCGAGGTCGTTGATGTCCTTGAGGTAGCCCTTGCCGCGGATGACGTATTCGAACTCCGACAGTTCGACGGTGCGGCCGCCGACATCGGCATTCGAGGCGCGGATCGCCTCGCGCATCCGCGCCATAGTGATGCCGCGGTCGCGCATCCGCTGCGGATCGAGCACCACGTTGTACTGCTTGACGAAGCCGCCGATGCTGGCGACCTCTGCGACGCCTTCGGCCTTGGCCAGCGCAAACCGCAGATTCCAGTCCTGGATGGTGCGGGTGTCTGCAAGGTTCAGCTGTTTCGACATCACCGCGTATTGGTAGACCCAGCCGACGCCGGTGGCGTCCGGGCCGATGCTCGGCGCGACGCCTGCCGGCAGACGCGAGGCGGCGCCGTTGAGGAATTCCAGCACCCGCGACCGCGCCCAGTAGATGTCGGTTCCATCCTCGAAGATCACGTAGACGAACGACACGCCGAAGAACGAGAAGCCGCGCACCACCTTCGACTTCGGCACCGTCAGCATCGCGGTGGTCAGCGGATAGGTGACCTGATCCTCGATCACCTGTGGCGCCTGCCCGGGATATTCGGTGTAGACGACGACCTGGGTGTCGGAGAGATCCGGAATGGCGTCGAGCGGCAGATGCAGCAGGGCGTAGAGGCCCGCAGCCGCTGCGAATCCGGTGCCGAACAGCACCAGCAGCAGATTGCGTGCCGACCAGGCGATGATCCGGGCAATCATGGCTGGGCTCCGGCGTGGTCGTGTGCGTGATTGTGAGACGATGCTTGCGGCTCGGTGTTGGGGGCGTTCGCTCCGTCGGCAAAGCCCTTTAGCGCGGCCTTCAGATTGCTCTCGGCGTCGATCAGGAAGTTGGCGGAGGTGACCACCGCCTCGCCTTCGTCGATGCCGTGTTTGATCTCGACGACGCCGTCGCCGCGACGTCCGAGCGTCACCGTCCGCGGCTCGAACCGGCCGTCGCCCTTGTCCACCAGCACGATGCGGCGGCTGCCGTTATCGAGCACAGCGGAGGTCGGGATCGTCAGCGCCGGTGCATCGCCGGCGATGTCGATCTCGGCATCGACATACATGTCCGGCAGCAGCTTCAGATCCGGATTGGCGAGTTCGACACGCAGCCGCGTGGTGCGGGTGTCGCGATTGACCTGCGGATAGATCACCGCGATCGTTCCCGACAGTGCGCGATCCGGGAAGGCGCGGGCCCGGATCGTCACCTTCTGGCCGACAGCGAGAGAGCCGAGATCGCGTTCGGCGACGTCGACTAGCGCCCACACCGTCGAGATGTCGGCGATCCGAAACAGCACATCGCCGACATTGGCGCGCATGCCGTCGATTGCGTTGCGCTCGAGCACGATGCCGTCGCGCGGCGCGCGCCATTGCACCGTCACCGGCGCGGTCCGCGTCCGCTCCAGTTCGGCGATGGTCTCGTCGGGTACGTCGAGATTGACCAGCCGCTGCCGCGAGCCGCGGCCGAACGCTTCGATCGTGCTGGTGGTCTTCGAGTTGATGGTCGACAGATATTCGGCGGCGGCTGACGCGATCGCCGAGCTGTAGATCTGCATCAGCGGCTGCCCGGCCTTGACGAAGCTGCCGGTGGTGACGTCGGCAATCTTCTCGACGAAGCTCTCGCTGCGCATCGCGATCACCGAGATGCGGCGCTCGTCGAGCTGGATCACGCCCGGCGCCTTCACCATCACATGCAGGGCGCGGCGTTCGGCTGGCTCGGATTTGACGCCGCTGCGCTGGATCTTGCCGGGTGAGAGCTTCACCGTGCCGTCCGCACTGTCCTCGCCCTCATAGACGGGGACGTAGTCCATCCCCATCGAGTCCTTCTTCGGCACCTTGGAGATGTCGGGCAGCCCCATTGGATTGCGGTAGTACAGGAT
>NZ_QTKI01000113.1:0-12510 GCF_010820945.1 Rhodopseudomonas sp. BR0C11 | reverse complement strand
GTGCCGGCTCAGGACGATATCGAACTGCCGCCGGAAGGCGAGCCATCGGCCGATCGCCCGCCGGCCGAGAACGTCACCGGCTATCCGCGCGGCGCGGCGCCGCAGGGCGGCTATCCCGGCGAAGCGGAGCGGCCGCTGCCACGGCTCGGGCCGGGCCAGCAGGGCGGCATCACCGGCTCGGTCGGGCCGGTCGCGATCAAGCCGACCGCGACGCTGGCGTGCCCGATCGTGTCGGCGCTCGATCGCTGGCTGGCGGAGTCGGTGCAGCCCTCGGCGATGCGCTGGTTCGGCGTGCGCGTGGTCGAGATCAAGCAGATCTCGGCGTATTCGTGCCGCGGCATGAACGGCAATCCGAATGCTCACATCTCCGAGCACGCGTTCGGCAATGCGCTCGATATCGCCGCCTTCGTGCTGGCCGACGGTCGCCGCATCACGGTGAAGGGCGGCTGGCGCGGATTGCCGGAGGAGCAGGCGTTCCTGCACGACGTGCAGAATTCGGCGTGCCAGATGTTCACCACGGTGCTGGCGCCGGGCTCGAACGTGTATCACTACGATCACATTCACGTCGATCTGATGCGGCGGCGCAGCCAGCGTACGATCTGCAAGCCGGCCGCGGTGTCCGGTGAAGTGATCGCGCAGCGGCTGCAGCAGCGCAATCCTTACGCGGGCAGCGCGTCGCCAGCTCCTGGCTGGAACGGCGTCACCGGCTCGATCGGCCGCAATGCCTCGCGTCACAAGGTCGATCGCGACGAGGCCGAGGACGATTAGTCGAACGACGCTTAGTTCGATCCGCCGGCTTTTGGCGCCCGATAGGCGGCGAGGAACATCGCGGTGGCGCTGTCGACCACGCCGGCAATCCGCGCGGGCGAGGGCGGTTCCGAGGTCTGAAAGATGAACGGCAGAAACAGTGTCGCCTGGCAGGCCTGCATGAACTGCGCGGCGGCGAGTTCGCAATTGTCGATCTGGAGCACGCCGGCCGCGACCTGGGCCTGCAGATAACGCCCGAACCGGCCGATGGTGTTGGCGATCACCCGCTCGTAGTAGCGCCGGCCGATTTCCGGCATCCGCTCGGCGATTGCCATCACGGTGCGGATCGCTGACGCGCCGCGCGGATTGCAGATCAGCGCGATGTAGGCGTTGCCGAATGCACGGAGCGTCGCCTCGATATCTCTGTCGGGCGCGAACTCGAATGACAGCATGCCCTGCGCCAGGCTCTCCTGCTCGACGATCTCGCAGAACAGCGAGTTCTTGTCGGCGAAATAGACGTACAGCGTGCCTTTAGATACGCCCGCGGCGCGGGCGATCTCGCCCATGCTGGCGCCGTCGAAGCCGAACTCCAGGAACACCGCGCGGGCGCCGTCGAGGATCTGGCGCCGCTTGGCGCTGTCCTCGTCGCTGTGAATCGCCGCCGCCGCTGTGGTTGCAACCATTGGTTCAGCCTGTCCTGCAAAATCACTGGGGGTGGAACGAGGGCAGAAACGCAAGACTGCTACCCTGATGCCAGGAACTTAAGTTGACCGAACCGTTCGGTCAATGGTAGATCAGGGTGACCTGCTAGGGGTACCAGTCCGGCAGGCTCTTTTGTCGTGCGAGCTGAGTTCAGGAGAACCCGATGTCCGGACGCGACCAAGCTGCCCGCGTGCTGCGCTCCGAGCCGGAGAACGGGGAGGCGGTAGCGGCCGCCGGCACGCCGCCGCATCCGTCTGCGTCGCACGGCGCGCCGTCGCAGGCCGAGGCGCTGCGCTCGCTGCTGGAAGATCCCTCGACACTGAAGCTCGCCGATCCGCCGGAGCCCGAAGCGGAGTCGGAGCCGGTGGCGCCGGCCGCGCGTCCGGGCGCCGCCGCCAAGCCGCCGAGCAAGAAGAAGTTCGTCCTGATCGGTGTCGGCGTCGCGGCGCTGGCCGCGCTCGGTTACTTCGGCACGCAGTACATGCTGGTCGGCCGTTTCATGGTCGGCACCGACGACGCCTATGTCCGCGCCAACAACACCACGCTCGGTGCCCGCGTGTCCGGCCACATCGCCGCGATCCTGCCGCGCGACAATTCCGAAGTGAAGGCCGGCGACATCGTGTTCCGGATCGACGACGGCGACTACAAGATCGCGGTGGACTCCGCGCGCGCCAAGATCGCCACCCAGGAAGCCACCATCGCCCGGATCGGCCGTCAGGTCGCCGCGCAGCAGAGCGCAGTGGAGCAGGCCCAGGCGCAGCTCGCTTCCGCCGAAGCCGCCGCCAAGCGCGCTGACCTCGATTTCGATCGCCAGCAGGCGCTGAGCACGAAGGGCTTCGCCTCGCGTGCGGTGTTCGAGACCTCGCAGGCGAGCCGCGACCAGAGCGCCGCTTCGGTGCTGGCCGCCAAGGCGGCCTACGATGCGGCCCGCGACAATGTCGAAGTCACCAAGGCGCAGCAGACCGAAGCCCGCGCCCAGCTGACCGAGCTGCAGAGCGCGCTGGCGAAGGCCGAGCGCGATCTCGCTTTCACCAATGTGCGCGCGCCGGTGACCGGGGTGTTCTCCAATCGCCTGGTCAATGTCGGCGACTACATCAACGCCGGCCAGCGGCTCGCCAACATCGTGCCGCTCGACGGCGTCTATATCGATGCCAACTTCAAGGAAACCCAGCTGCGCCGGCTGAAGCCCGGCCAGAAGGTCGGCATCTCGGTCGATGCGTTCTCAAGCCGCAAGATCGAAGGCACCGTCGATAGCCTGGCGCCGGCGGCCGGGCAGGTGTTCACCCTGCTGCCGCCCGACAACGCCACCGGCAACTTCACCAAGATCGTGCAGCGCGTTCCGGTGCGGATCCGCGTCCCCGCCGACGTCGCGCGCGAAGGGCTGCTGCGCGCAGGCATGTCGGTCTACGTCGACGTCGATACCCGGACCGGCGACGCCAAGTAATTCTTTTCTGTCAGCGTTGTTGCGAGGAGCAAAGCGACCAAGCCATCCAGCCCCGTGCACCGAGTCCTGGATTGCTTCGCTTCGCGGGCAATGACGGAAATTCTGTTTGATGATTGACGGCCGCTCAGGTCGGGCGCTGAGAACGTAGCAATGTCCGCGACAACCACGGCAGATACACCGATCGCGGCGCCCGCCGAGCCCTCCGAACACGTCCCGGCGACGCGCCTGATCGCGTTTCTGATCATGGTGTTCGGGATGTTCATGTCGATCCTGGACATCCAGATCGTCTCGGCATCGCTGTCCGAAATCCAGGCTGGCCTGTCGGCGTCTTCGTCCGAAGTCTCGTGGGTACAAACTGCGTATCTGATCGCCGAAGTGATCGCGATCCCGCTGTCCGGCTTCCTGTCGCGCGCGCTCGGAACCCGGAATTTGTTCGCGATCTCGGCTGCCGGCTTCACCTTCGCCAGCCTGATGTGCGGCTTCACATCGTCGATCGCCGAGATGATCGTGTGGCGCGCGATCCAGGGCTTCCTCGGCGCCGGCATGATCCCGACCGTGTTCGCCTCGGCCTACACGGTGTTTCCGCGCTCAAAGTTCAACATGGTTGGCCCGATCATTGGTCTCGTCGCCACGCTGGCGCCGACCATCGGCCCGACGGTCGGCGGTTACATCACCGACCTGATGTCGTGGCACTGGCTGTTCTTCATCAACATCGTGCCCGGCATCGGCATCACTATCGGCGTGCTGGCGCTGGTCGATTTCGACGAGCCGCATTACGAGCTGCTGGATCATTTCGACTGGTGGGGCCTCGGCTTCATGGCCGGCTTCCTTGGTTCGCTCGAATATGTGCTGGAAGAGGGCCCGCGCAACGACTGGTTCAACGACGAGTCGATCTTCATCTTCGCGATCATCTGCGCGGTCTCGGCGGTGGCGTTCTTCTGGCGGGTGCTGACTGCGCGCGAGCCGATCGTCGACATCCGCGCCTTCACCGACCGCAATTTCGCGATCGGCTGCATGTTCCAGTTTTGCGTCGGCATCGGGCTGTACGGCCTGACCTACATCTACCCGCGCTATCTCGCCGAAGTGCGCGGCTACAGCGCACTGATGATCGGCGAGACGATGTTCGTCTCCGGCATCGCGATGTTCTGCACCGCGCCGCTGGTTGGCCGGCTGATGGCGCTGGTCGACATGCGGATCCTGATCGCCATCGGTCTGATCCTGTTCGCCGGCGGCACCTGGCAGATGACCTGGATCACGCGCGACTTCGATTTCTACGAACTGCTGTGGCCGCAGATCTTCCGCGGCGTCGGCATGATGATGGCGATGGTGCCGGTCAACAACATCGCGCTCGGCACGCTGCCGCCGCACCGCGTCAAGAACGCCTCCGGCCTGTTCAACCTGACCCGCAACCTCGGCGGCGCGCTCGGACTGGCGCTTATCAACACCATCCTCGACAGCCGCACCGACCTGCACATTTCGCGGCTGCACGACAAGGTGAACTGGGGCAACGCCCAGGCGGTCGAACTGCTCAACACCTTCACCCAGCGCTTCCAGGGCATGGGCGATGCCTCGATGATGGCGCTGAAACAACTTACCGCGATCGTCCACCGCCAAGCCGTGGTGATGAGCTACGGCGACGCCTTCTTCCTGCTGACGGTATTCTACCTCGGCCTGACCACGCTGGTCTTCCTGCTCGCCAAGCCGGCCAACCCGATGGCCGGGCCGGGCGGCGGCGGGGGGCATTGAGGGGGCGACGTCTTAACGCGCCTCATTAGTCTTGAAACGACCCTTTCTCAGAAAGAGACAATTCGATAATCCGTAGCGAAATCTGCGCTTGGGATCGAATTTCAGTCATTGTCCTTCTTGCTGGCTTTTTGCTCGAGTGTACGAGAGCACCATCTGCAAACCAACCGGATCGCAATGTGCACTATCACCGTCCATAAGAGCCAATCGATCTCGTTGAGCCAGCCGACCTCCAATTCTACAAGGTAGTGTTGCACAAATTCAGAGCAAAAATGCCTGGCCAGAATTTTCGCAATTGCGCGGGCTCGAACTCTAATATGGCGGGCCATAAGACTCTCCTGTTCCTGGTTCGTCAGGATTAAAAGGACAGGAGTGCTTCCGGTCTCCGACTTTATTCCGTCCAACAATTGGTTGTGGCGGCCAAGAAAAGGATCGGAAACTTTGCCGGGAGTGGCCAGCGTGCGGTCGGAAATCAGTCGGTGTGGCCTCTAAGTGTCGGATGCAATATGTATCAAGACTTGGTCGGATGATTTGGTGTTGGCATGGCTCGCGATACCACGAGGATCTACGAGCTTCCTGAGAAAATCAGGAAGCTTACTGATTGGGCGGGGAATTGCGGGATCACCGAATTGGCAAGCATCAATAGCTTAGCGCGCAAGATCGATGTGCCGGAATCAACACTGAAGCATGCGATCAGCAATCGGATCTCGTTCGAGTTGCAGCGTCGGATTTCCGAAGCTTTTGGCTTTTCCATTGAATGGACAGAGTGGCTGGACCGGCAGGCAGGTTCTGTGGCCCGCAGGGATTCTGCGGAATCCTTTTTCGACAGATTTCAAAAATGGAAGTCTGCTCATGCCAAGATCACAATCGTCTCTGACGGAACAACGACTAAGATCGATCGGCGGTTTGCTGACTTCAGTTTTGCTGTGCCAGGATCCTTCGATCCGATCGACGATGAAGCTGAAATTCCATTGATCTTGTCGATTGCGTTCGACAGGAGAGGATACCCTGTCTGGGTTGAAGAGGCGTCAGAGACGCTGATTGTAGGATTGAGAGAAGTTGACCTAGAGATTAGCCATGATCAGGCTCAGCGGAAGATCGAAGCTAAGGATATTGAATGCGAAGGTGGTGCCGATGGAAACTTTTCGGCGTTTTTGGAGGGGCTTGAGCCGCCGTGGTGGATTGTCTCGACGACCGATCAGAGGTTAATGGGGCGACGATTGCCAAACGATGGATGTGACTGTGTTTGTCGGGGGTTCGGCATTGGCGATAAGCTAACGGCCACGATGAAAGCGAGAGTCGACTCATGCGTTGTTGGTATGCAGGGCAATTTGTTCAAGGGAGAATCTGAAGCGAAGAAGGCGTTCATCGATCATTTGGTGCGCCTTACTGCGCTGCAGGGAGCCGAGGCAATTCTGGGTACCCAGATCCTAGAAGTCGTTCCGAAAGATGACTGAGTTCTCTCAGGATCTGCTAACGCAGAGAATTAGGGCGGTGCGGTTCTGCGCATCTGACAAGCTAGATGATCTTGTTCGTGTTACCGGCCTCAATCCCGCGAAAGATTTGAGATATGGCGATTTTACAGCCTTCAATTTCACAGATCTCGATTTGCGAGGGTTTAACTTCGCTGGGGCCGATTTGAGGGGGGTATGCTTCGATGGAGCAATGATAAAGGGGGCGAATTTCTCGCGAGCTAAAGTGTCAATTCGACAGCTATCGAGAGCATCAGATTTTGGTTCTGTCCCTGTTCGATCATATGGGGCCGTGTTGTGTAAGACGCCGAAAGGCGGAAGAATAATCCTTCCGATTGGTGCGACCTCAATCGATTTTGCCTACGCAGTACACACTGAGGTAGGAAATAGCGCGGTTGGCTGCAAGATTAATGGAAAGTTCGCGCCACTTTCCATGGAATTAGAGGACGGCGATGAGGTGGAGTTGTTGACGTCGAGAGGGCACGCAACCCCCCCTGCGGCGTGGGAATCGCTCGCTATTACCGGGAAGGCACGCACAGCGATACGGCGGGCAACTCGCTTCGCGATGCGCGATCAGTATTGCGGACTTGGTCGTCGAATTGTTGAGCGTCTTTTTCGGCGTGCCGGAATTGATTACTCCGAAGAGCGGCTCTTGGGGGCATTGCCATGGCTTGCTCGTGGCTCAATTGACGAGGTGATGGCGTCAGTCGGGCGTGGTGAGATGAAGGCGTCCGACGTCGCTCGCGCGATGTATCCGGACTATAGGGAAGAGCACATCGCGCGGTTTGGCGCCAAGAAGGATTTGTCCGAAAAGGGACTACTCGATTTCGCGGAGCGTGGCAGGTCCGGTGTGGCGATTCCGATTGGTGGCGTCTACTCCAGCCTGCCAGTGAAATTCGCGCCGATCGGCGGCGCGGTGCCGGGCGACCGCATTGTGGGCATAGTTACGCCGGGCGAGGGGATCACCGTCTATCCGATCCAGTCGGCGGCGCTGAAGGAGTTTGAGGACGCGCCTGAGCGTTGGCTTGACGTTCGATGGAACATCGACGAGACCAGTCCGCAGCTTTTTTTGGCGCGGCTGTTCGTGCAGTACTTTAACGAGCCCAATGGTCTCGCTCAAATTACGAGCGTCATTGCTGAACATCACGGCAATATTGAGAATGTCAACATGGCGCGGCACTCGCCGGATATCATTGACCTCACCATTGATTTGGGCGTCTTTGATCTCAAGCATCTCAGTGGTATCATCGCTCAGCTTCGCGTCAGGGAAGTCGTCGCAAGTGTCAACCGCGTCGATGGCTAGCTGATTTTTCTCGGGCGAAGGGCCCGGCGTTTCCGCCGAGCCCCTCATCTTGCATTCCGCGTTTTCTTCACGCGAACCGGAAGTCCGCTTCGCTCGAAAACGCTTTCGCGTATCAAGTATCAGCCGGCCTGTAAGCCGGGTTCTGGAGAGCAGCGCCCGCGGTGAAGCGGAGCACTACGCGACGGCCATTCCTCTGGGACGCTGTTTGCACAGCGCCTCGAGCAACCTACCCGGACGGCGAGCCTGACATCGCCCTGCGGAGTTATTGCTGCAAGCAGCAAACTATCCGCGATGCCGTCCCTATTCGGTTTTGCTCCCGGTGGGGTTTACCATGCCGTCCCCGTTGCCGGTGACGCGGTGCGCTCTTACCGCACCTTTTCACCCTTACCCGCCGTCGCAGCTTGCGCTGCTATGGCGCGGCAGGCTCGAGAGCTTGTCGCGCCGAAGCCCCGAAGGGGCGTAGGCGGGCGGTTCGTTCTCTGTGGCACTTTCCCTGGGGTCGCCCCCGCCGGACGTTATCCGGCACCGTATGTCGATGGAGCCCGGACTTTCCTCCCCGGCGGCCTTTCGGCACTTGCCGGAGCGGCCGTCCGGCCGACTGACGCGGCAAGCCATGCGGGCTCGGGCCGCGATCGTCAAGCCGCAAGTGGTGTGGAAGAAGCGCTCAGCCGAGTGCGGCGACAGCGCGGGCCTCGACCGGCAGCCGGTCGAGCAGCGCATGCAGCGTCGCCAGCGTCGAGGCGTCGGCAATGCCGTCGACCTTCTCAGGGCGGAAGTGACGCTGGAATGCGGTGACGACGTCGGTGGTGGCGTGGTCGTAGCTGCCGTTGACCGGAACGCGGTAGCCGTAGTCGGCGAGCGCCTGCTGCATCAGCCGCACTTCCTCGCCCTCGGTGCCTTGCTTCAGCGCCGGCCCCGGCACGATCCGCGCCGGCTCGACCCACAGGCCGACGCCGGAGGCGGCGAGCGATCGCCAGGGAAACTTCTCGCCCGGATCCTTCTTGCGCGCGGGCGCCACGTCGGAGTGGCCGACGACGCGGTGCGCCGGCACATCGCGGCGCAGGATGATGCCGCGGCACAGCGCGATCACCGCCGCGATCTGGCGCAGCGGGTAATCCGGATAGCCCCAATCGTGGCCGCGATTGATGATCTCGATGCCGATCGAGCAGGAGTTGCTGTCTTCCTCGCCAGCCCAGGAGGCGACGCCGGCGTGCCAGGCGCGCTTGGATTCCGGGACGCATTGCAGGATCCGGCCGTCTTCGAGCACGACGTAATGCGCCGAGACTTCGGTGCCTGCCTTGCACAGCCGGGTCAGCGCGCCTTCGACATCGGGCATCCCGGTGTAGTGCAGGACGATCATGTCCGGACGGCGCGCTTTATTGCGCTCGCCGTAATTCGGCGAGGGCAGCACGTCGGACACCATCGACGAGTCGGGCGTGAAGGTCTGCATAGACAGCATGCCCTTGGGCAAAGGGAGGCCGCGTCGACGTTTCGACTCCAGACCAGCGGACGCTAACGAACCTGACAACATCGGATAACTCAATACTGGCAGGACCACGGCGAAGCTGACCGACGCCGACTGCAACATCCGATTTACTATCTGAGTCCCTCGGGTCTCCTGCAACGCGCTGTCTTCACGATTTTGCCATTTTCTGTGGACGAGCGCGGGTTCGCCGTCCTGCAGCGCAGCGAAAATGCCTGCGAGCGACGCTGCGTTCCTCGGCGCGGGATGACGGACAGCCGTCAACGGTTTCTTAAGCGTAAGCGCCGTTACTGAGTGGTGAACAGCCGGTGTCAAATTGCCGGCAATATTTCCTGTGACGCCCCATAAGCCGATGGCAATCCATCAGATTCCACGCGGAGAGCCGGGTTCGTCGGTCGCCTTGGTCGGCTGGCGTGGCGCTCCGCCGGCGGAATGGGACGAGGCGAGGCAAGATGGGCCGATTGCCCTGCAGCAAGCCGACGATCAGCCGGACCGGTTTCCGCATCATGCGGGATCGACGGGGCTTTGCCGCGGCCGGGGCGATCGCATGAAGCCGTCCGACGCGCGCCATATTCCGGTGCTCGGCCCTGAAGCGGTCGGCCTGCTCGCGCCGCGCGACGGCGGCATCTATGTCGACGGCACGTTCGGGGCCGGTGGCTACACACGGCTGATCCTTCAGACCGCCGGCAGCCGCGTGATTGCGATCGACCGCGATCCGACCGCGATTGCCGGGGGCGCCGATCTGGTTGCCGAGTCCGGCGGCCGGCTGACGCTGGTGCAGGACCGGTTCTCCAATCTGGCCGACGTCTGCGCCGCCCAGGGCGCCGCGACGGTCGACGGCGTGGTGATGGATATCGGCGTCTCGTCGATGCAGCTCGACCAGGCCGAACGCGGCTTCTCGTTCCGGTTTGACGGGCCGCTCGACATGCGGATGGGGCGCGACGGGCCGAGCGCGGCCGATGTCGTCGCCCGCGCCTCCGAAACCGATCTCGCCAACATCATCTACATCTTCGGCGAGGAGCGGTATTCGCGCCACGTCGCCCGCGCCATCGTGGCAGCGCGGAGCGAAACGCCGATCACGACGACCAAGGCGCTCGCCGACATCGTCGCCAAGGTGGTGCGCGCCAAGCCGGGTGAGATCCATCCGGCGACCCGAACGTTCCAGGGGCTGCGGATCTTCGTCAACGAAGAGCTCGACGAGCTCCACCAGGCGCTCGACGCGGCCGAGCGCGTTCTGAAGCCGGGCGGGCGGCTCGCGGTGGTGTCGTTCCATTCGCTGGAAGACCGCATCGTCAAGACCTTCCTGACCGAGCGCAGCAAGACCGGCGGCGGTTCGCGCCACCTGCCGGAAGTCGCGCAGGCGGCGCCGAGCTTCACGCTGCTCAGCAAGCGGCCGATCGTCGCCGGCGACGCCGAAGTCGCCGCCAATCCCCGCGCGCGCTCCGCCAAGCTGCGCGGCGCCGAACGCACCGGAGCCCCCGCGCATGCCGCCGGCGATCTGCCGGGATGGCCGACGCTCGCCAGCGTGATGAGGGCCGGGCGATGATGCGCCTCGTGCACGTGCTGGTGATCGGCATGCTGGTGTTCGCAGCGGCCTATGTGTACCGGATCAAGATGGAGTCGACGGTGCGCACCGAGAAGGTGCTGCAGATCCAGGCCGAGCTCCGCAAGGAGCGCGAGGCGATCGCCCGGCTGCGCGCCGAATGGGCCCAACTCGACTCGCCGGGCCGGCTGCAGGGCCTCGCTACCCGCCATCTCAAGCTCAAGCCGGTCGGCGCGCGGCAGTTCGACTCGCTGAAGAACCTGCCCGAGCGGCCGCCGGCCGTCGTCGATCCGAGCGCTCCCGATCCGATCGCATCGATGATCGAAAAGATCGATCCCGACATCGTCACCGGCTCGTTGCCGGCTCCGGAGCCTGCCCAGTGACCGATCCTTCGCTGCCGCTCGTCGGCCACCACGTCAAATGGCGCCAACGGCTGATCCGCAGCCTGATCTACGGCAAGGACGTCGATCGCGATGGCAAGGCGCGCGCCCGTGTCGGCCTGGCAATGATCGCGTTTGCGGCAGTGTACGGCATCATCGCGTTCAAGCTGTCAATGATCGCGGTGTTCGGCGACGGCCACGGCGCGCGCCGCACCGGCTCGCAGGATGCGGTCGCCACCGCGCGGCCCGACATCGTCGACCGCAACGGCCAGGTGCTGGCCACCGACGTCAAGACGCCGTCGTTGTTCGGTGAGCCGCGCCGGCTGATCGATCAGGACGAAGCGGTCGAACTGCTCACCGCGACGTTGCCCGACCTTGAGACCCAGGAGGTGCGCGAGCGCCTAGCGTCGAAGAAGGGCTTCGTCTGGTTGAAGCGTGAAATCACGCCGCGCCAGCAGGCCGAGATCAAGAAGCTCGGCATCCCCGGCATCGGCTTCCTGCGTGAGAACAAGCGCGTCTATCCGAACGCCGCCGAGGTCTCGCATCTGATCGGCCTGGTCAACATCGACAACCAGGGCATCGCCGGCATCGAGAAATGGCTCGACAACAACGGCCTTGCCGACCTGCACCGCGCCGGCTTCGCGTCCGACCGGATGCAGCGCCCGATCGAGCTGGCGCTCGACGTCCGGGTCACGCACGCGCTGCGCGACGAACTGATCAAGGCCAAGGAGAAGTACAGCGCCAAGGCGGCGTCGGGTCTGGTCTCCAACGTCAAGACCGGCGAGATCGTCGCGATGGTGTCGCTGCCGGACTTCGATCCGAACAATCCGCGCGAGGCCAACGATCCCGACCGCATCAACAGGCTGACCACCGGCGTCTATGAAATGGGTTCGACCTTCAAGACGCTGACCCTGGCAATGGCGCTCGATGCCGGCAAGGCGACGCTGCATTCGATGTACGATGCGCGCGGGCCGCTGCACTACGGCAAGTTCAAGATCCACGACTCGCACAATATGGGCCGCGCCATCTCCCTCGCGGAAGTGTTCACCTATTCGTCGAACGTCGGCGCGGCGCGCGTGGCGCTGTCGATGGGCGTCGAGGCCCACAAGGCGTTCTTGAAGAAGGTCGGCCAGCTCGACCGGCTGCGCACCGAGCTGCCGGAAAGCGCGTCGCCGATCGTGCCGAAGCGCTGGAGCGAACTTAACACCATCACCATCTCGTTCGGCCACGGCGTCGCGGTGGCGCCGCTGCAGGCGGTGATGGGCATCAACGCCATGGTCAATGGCGGCTATCTGATCCCGCCGACCTTCCTGAAGCGCACCGAAGAGGATGCCAAGAAGCTCGGCAAGCGGGTGATCAAGACCGAGACCAGCGACAAGATCCGCTACCTGATGCGGCTCAACGCGGAGGTCGGCACCGCCAAGACCGCCGACCAGATCGCCAAGGGCTATTACATCGGCGGCAAGACCGGCACCTCGGAGAAGGTGGTCAACGGCCGCTACGCCAAGAAGCAGGTGCTCAACTCGTTCACTGCGATCCTGCCGGCGGACAATCCGCAATATCAGGTGCTGGTGATGCTGGACGAGCCGAAGGCGCTGCCGGAGACTCACGGCTTCATCACCTCCGGCTGGAACGCCGTGCCGACCGGCGGCAAGGTGATCGAGCGAATCGCCCCGTTGCTCGGAATCGAGCC